>JBKJXL010000001.1:0-2653 GCA_046716225.1 Candidatus Limnocylindrales bacterium
CCTTCGGGCGGGCGAGGAGCAGCCACGTCAGGCCCCTGAACCGACGGGGTCGGGTCGGCGGGTCCACCGTTGCGGCGTAGAGTTCCGGGATCGCCGGCGCGAAGACCTGGGCCGGCCGATCGGTGAGGGCGTGCGCGAGATCCAGCTCCTGACGGCTTCCCTCCACCGGCGGCGACCCTGGCCATGCGTCGCCCAGCAGCTCGCGCGCGCTCGTCGCGGGCAGGATCCGGGTCGCCATCCGTTTGCCGAGGTAGAGTTCCTTGCTGCCGGCCATCGCCAGTGGCACGATCGGGGCGGCCGTGCGCAGGGCGATGAGCGCCGAACCGACGCGAAACGACGCCAGCCCGTCGGGCGGACCGGACACGCCGCCTTCAGGCACCAGGACAAACACGCCGCCGTTCCGGAGGACGGCCTGCGCGGACGCCACATGCTGCTCGACGCCGACGCCTCCGCGCCACACCGGCAGCATCCCGCCGACCCGATGGAGCAGCCATTCGCGCCACGTCGCGCTGAACGCTGACGGGCCACTCCCCAGGAACCAGACCCGGGGCTCGAGCGGCAGGGCGTGCATGATCAGGAACGGATCCATCCAGCCGCGGTGGATCGCGGCGACCAGCAGGTAGCCACCGCTCGGCGGCAGATGCTCACGACCTGTCGCGTCCACCTTGAACCGGAACGCTCCGAACAGAACGAGCCGGGCCAGGACGGCCAGCCCGCGCACGAGCGCGCTGGCCGTCGATTCGGGTTCACGACCGAGCCAGGCGAGTCCCTCCTGGACGCCGCCGCGGGCGGCCGCCATCGCCTCTGGGCTGGTGCGGGCCTCGGCGGCTCGACGGGGAGGTTCCGGACCGATCGGGTCCGTCACGGTCGGTCCGCTGGCTCCGTGGGGTCCGAGCCGGACGACTCGGGCTCGGCGGGCGCCTCGGGCACAGCGGGCGCTTCGGACTCGGCGACCGACTCGACGTCCAGCGCGCGTCCCGAGGCCCCCCAGGTCGCTACCTCCGGAAACGTCGGCGGACCGTCCTCCGGGTGGTTCGGGCGGTGGCGCCAGGCCAGGATGAGCAGCGACGGGATGATGAACATCAGCGACACGAGCTGGGCGACCGCAAACCCTTCGAACGTCCAGTTGGCGTGTCGCAGGGTCTCCAGGCTGAACCGGACGATGCCGTACCAGACGAGGAACAGCAGGAACAGGTCACCCGGTCGAAGGCGCTTGCGCAGGTGGTAGCCGATCCAGATGAGGGTCAGGGCGCCAAGCACGCCGGAGATCGACTCGTACAGGAACAGCGGGTGGAACCGCGTGGTCTCGAACGGGAAGGCCGAGCAGGCCAGGTCCGCCACGCGATACTCGCACTCGATCGGGATCCCCCAGGGCAGCGTCGTCGGCGACCCGTACAGCTCCTGGTTGAAGAAGTTGCCCCAGCGCGCGATGGCCTGCATCGTTAATAGGCCCGGCGCGACGATGTCCGCCCAGCGCAGGAACGGCACCTTCTTGTATCGCGCATACAGGAACGCCGCCACGATCCCGGTTGCGATCCCGCCGTAGACCCCCAGGCCCGAATAGGGCGGCAGGACGATCTTGAGCAGGTCGTCCTTGTACAGGGCCCACTGGTCGATGACGTGGTACAGCCGCCCGCCGATCAGCGCCGCGACCGCCACGATGATCATCCCGTTCGCGAGGATCTCGGCCCGTTCTCCGGCCCGCCTGGCAAGTCGGACCATGACCATGTACGTGACGGCGAGGCCGATTGCGTAGCCGAGGCCGTACCACCCGATCGTGATCGGCCCGAGCTGGATCAGGACGGGGTTCGGGGTGAAGTCGAGCATCCCGCGCAGTGTAGCCGGGCCGGCCCACCGGGCCCGTTCCGGTCGCGCTCCCTATACTTCGCGGCGGTGAATGCCGAGTTCAACTGGTGGCTGCTCATCGTCGGGCTCGTCGTGGGAGCCGGGCTGGTCTGGCTTGTGATCCTCGACTCGCGCCGTCGCGAGTCGGACATCGACGCGGCCGAGACCGCCCGAGAGGCCCTGTGGCTGTCGGCGGTCCTCGCGGACGAGGGCTGGGATGTGACACCGGCCACGGCGGAGCGACTGCTCGAGCTGCATCGGGCGTATCTGAGCAGCCCGCCCCCGGACGATCCGGACGACGCACTGACCGACCCGGACGTCGATCAGGACTGGCCAAGCAGAACGGGATCCGAGTCGATGGCGGACGACCCCACATCGACCAGCGACACCCCGAACGTCGCTGGCGCGTCGAGCCCCGCGACCGCCGCCGAGGCGCCCGCCCAGTAGGCCAGGTCGCCACCGAAGAACATCTTCCCGATGCGGACGCGGCCGCTGCCGGTGTCCATCCAGCACATGTACTCCTGACCCGACGGCGGTTCGGTCAGCCCGGTCGCCACGACGACCAGGTCGGTGCTGGAGGGCGAGAAGAGGACGGACCCTTCCAGCGCGGGATCGTCGGTCCCGGCCAGCGCCACGCTCGTCGCATCCGGTTCAGCGGCCACGGTCATCGCCGCGGTCGTCATGCGCTGGAGCCCCGCGATCCCGGCGGCCTGGGCAGGCAGCTGTGCATCGTCACGACCGCCGACGACGAACGCCGTCAGACCGACCGAGAGGACCACCATTGCAGCGATCGCTGCGACCCAGCCGA
>JBKJXL010000002.1:0-8120 GCA_046716225.1 Candidatus Limnocylindrales bacterium
ACGCGCTGGCCGGAGCACGACGAGGAGCATCCCCAGGGCCGTCGCGCCGACTGGCGAACGGCTGTCACGGCGCTGATGGGCGCCCTCGCGTTCGGACTCCTTCCGGTCCGCTTCGCCGGAGATCCGGTCGCGATCGTCCTGTTCGGGGCGTGGTTCGCGACGATGATCGTCGGCCTCGGGACGGACCTCGATCAACGGCTCCTGCCGAACATCCTGACCCTGCCGGTCGTCCCGGTCGGACTCCTGTACGCCCTCAGCGGCCAGAACCCGCTCGTCGGTGCCCAGCTGGTGCCGGCCGTAGTGGCAGCCGTCCTGATCCCCGCCGTCCTGTACCTGCCGTCCATCCCGTTCGGGGCGGGGGCATTCGGGCTCGGTGACGTCTTCCTGCTGGCCGGGGTCGGCCTCATGGTCGGCGCCGAGCGAGCCCTCGGCGGAGTCATCGTCGGTCTGGTCGCGGCCGGCGTCGTGCTGTTGGCGCTGCTCGCGATGAAGCGCATCGGGCGGCGGACGTACGTCCCGTTCGGCCCGTTCCTCATCGGCGGCGCGCTGTGGGCCGCGCTCATCCGCTGAGCCGGCGCGAACGGACGTCCCACAGCCGAACCCGGACCTTCGAGCCTGTAGCCACGCTCGGGCGGAAGGCTAGACTTCGACGGGTATAGTGACCGGGATGCCGGTTCGTCCTGCTGTGTGCCCCAGTGGAGGTGACGGACCGGCCGGCTGACCGTCCGATCGCGTGGTCCCCATCTGCGCGGCCCAACGGAGACCAAGCTCGCACGATGACTTCGACTTGATGATCCTTCGCCGCGCACGTCGTCAGGGCACCCAGGATCCGTCCGGCTGGGAGAGCGCGCGCCCGGGCCGTCTGCACCGCCTTCGCGACGTCGCCTCACTGCTGCTCGTCCTGCCGCTCGTCCTGGGTCTCGTGGGCCTGCCCGCCAACGCGCCGATCGTGCGCGGCGATGAGCTGAGCGACGCCAAGGCCGCGCAGAACCAGCTCAAGCAGGAAGTCGCCGCGCAGAAGGAGGCGGTCGCCGCCCTGCGGAACCTCCAGAACGGACTGGCCGCGGAGATCGCCGCGACCAGGGTCCAGCTCAACGGGATCAACGCGGATCTCGCGAAGGTCAAGCTCCGCATCGGCAAGATGACCACGCGGATCAACCTCGTGAAGGCGGCCTACAAGGCACTGGTCGTGAAGCTGCACGAGCTGGACGCCCGGCTCGTGGCCATCACCGCGAGCGAGGAGCGCAAGCGAGCGCAGCTGAGGCAACGGCTCGACCAGCTGGCCACGCGGATCCGGGCGGCCTACGACACGGATCGATCGTCGCTGCTGGAGGCCTTCCTCTCGGGTGGGACCTTCACGGACCTGCTGGCAGAGATGAGCTACATGATCGATGTCGGCGAGCAGGACAAGGCGCTCGCCCAGCAGATCGCCAGGGACCAGGTGGTCCTGGCCGCGCTCCACCAGGCCGTGACCGACACCCGCATCCAGACGGATGCGCTACGCGTCGAGACGGCCGCCAAGAAAGTCGCCCTGGACAAGAGCCTCAAGGACCTCAAGGCGGCCAAGGCCCAGCTGGCCAAGCTCGAGAAGCAGGTCAAGCGTGAGCTGGCTCGCCAGAAGGCGGTCTATGCGCAGGTCCTGCGCAACAGGGCAAACGCAGCCAAGGCGCTCGCGGTGGCCGCCGCGGCCGAGCGCAGGTTGACGGCCAAGATCAAGGACCTCATCCGCCAGCAGGCGAACCGCGGCAACATCCCGTCGTCCTACAACGGCACGCTCATCTGGCCGATGGCCGGGAACGTCACCCAGAACTTCGGGTGCACCGGCTTCTCCTGGGAGCCGCCCCTCGGCGACTGCGCCCACTTCCACAGCGGCATCGACGTGGCGGCCCCGATGTACAGGCCGATCCGCGCCGCGGGTGACGGCACCGTCGTCTTTGCCGGACCGAATCCCTACGACGCCTATCCGAAGGCCTGGATCGTGATCATCGCCCACTCGACGAACCTGCTCACCTGGTACGCGCATGTCGACGATGTCACCAAGCCGATTCCGGTCAGGGCGGGCGATACGGTCAGGCAGGGCCAGATCATCGCCTACAACGGCTCGACGGGACGCTCGACCGGGCCGCACCTCCACTGGATGGTGGAACTGAACGGCAGCTTCGTTAACCCCCGGTTGTTCCTCTAGGGCCTCCTCCAGCGACTGGCCCCCGTGCTAGCATCGGCTTGGGGACCGCACGGCTGGACTGGGGAGGCGTGACAGCGTGAAGCGGACGATGGCCATGATCCTGGCCGGTGGCGAGGGCGAACGTCTGTCCATCCTGTCCCAGGAGCGCGCCAAGCCGGCCGTCCCCTTTGGGGGCAAATACCGGATCATCGACTTCACCCTGTCCAACTGCGTCAACTCGGACATCGACGACGTCGTCGTGCTCACCCAGTACAACCCGCGGTCGCTGAACGACCACATCGGCCTGGGTCGGCCGTGGGACCTGGACCGCAATCACGGCGGCGTGAAGCTGCTCCAGCCGTACATCGCCCGTGGCCGCGTGGCCGAGTGGTATCGCGGCACGGCCGACGCGGTCCTGCGCAACATGAATGTCCTGGAGCACGACACCGCCGCCGACACGGTCGTGGTCCTCGCGGGCGACCACATCTACAAGATGGACTACCAGCCGTTCGTGGCCGCCCATCGCCGCCGCCGCGCCGACGTGACCATCGCCGTCCGTCGCGTGCCGCTGGCCGATGCCTCACGGATGGGTGTCCTCGCGCTGGATGACGCGGACCGGGTCATCGAGTGGCAGGAGAAGCCCAAGGTGCCCAAGAGCGACCTCGCATCGATGGGCGTGTATGTCTTCTCGAAGAAGTCGCTCCGACGCTGGCTGAGCGAGGATCTTGTCGATTTCGGCCGGGACGTCATCCCGGCGATGCTGGATGCCGGGGCTCGCGTCTTCGGCTATCGCTACAACGGGTACTGGCAGGACGTCGGGACGATCCAGTCCTATTGGGAGGCCAACATGGCGCTCCTTGAGGACAGTCCGGAGCTGGATCTCTACGACAAGGACTGGGTCATCCATACACGTTCCGAGGAGCGTGCGCCGGCCAAGGTCGGTCCCACCGCGCAGGTCCACCGGAGCCTGATCAGCCACGGCTGCGTCATCGACGGGACCGTCGTCAACTCGGTCCTGTCGCCTGGCGTGCGCGTAGACGTCGGCGCGGTCGTGCGCGACTCGATCGTCATGTTCGACTCGGTCATCCGCTCCGGGGCAGTCGTGGACCGGGCCATCCTCGACAAGGAGGTCGTGATCGGACCGGGCGCCATCGTCGGCGAAGGCCCGTACGACGACCGCCCGAATCGCGGCGAACCAAACCGCTTGAACACCGGCATCACCGTCGTCGGCAAGCGGGCGATCGTCCCGCGCGGCGCGCGCATCGGGCGAAACGTGAAGGTGGGCGCGGACGTGCGCACGACGGATTTCTTGAAGCGGGTCATCAAGTCCGGCGAATCGGTCGAGCGACGGCCGGCCAACGAGGCCACCCGTGTTCGCAAGGCGGTCGCGGTCGAGGGCTGATCCGGGGCGATTCGGCTAGACTCCGCGGGCCATGCCATCCGCCGACCCAGGCGCATCCGTCGTGCGCCCGGCCGACGTCGAGCGATGGTTCGTCGAGATCGGGCTGGAGCCCCTCGAGCGAGCCGATCGTGACGGGATCACCAGCTGGGATCTCCTGCTCGATGGACGCCGCCGTCATGACCTCCGCGTGACCGTCATCCTCGATCCGACGCTGGCCGTCATCGTATGGGCGCACTACGCGCCGCCGATCGGGGACATGTTCCGCAAGTCCTATCGAAAACTCCTGCGCTGGAACGACGAGTTCCCGTTCGTGAAGTTCTCGGTGGGGGAGGACGAACAGCCGCTGCTGGCGAGCGAACTGCCGATCGAAGCGGTGGACGGCGATCACCTGGGTCTGGCCGTCGCCCGGATCCTGGACGTCGCGGACCGGTTGCTTGACGAGTCGAAGGGCTGGCTCTGGATCGGCGGACTGCCGCCGGCCGAGCCGGCCGGCCGCACCGCGCGCAATCCGGGGTTGCTGGATCGGTATGCGGACCGGCTCCCGCCGTCCGACGTCGAGAACCCTGCATGACCTCGTTCGCTCGTCGCATCGGGCCGTTGGTCCTGGCCATGCTGGTCGTGACCGGTCTGCTGGCCGCGCCGGCTGCCGCCCCGGAAGTGCGCGCTGCGACGCCGGACCTGACGATCGTGTCCGACGCCCGCTACGACGTCCAGCCGAACCAGTCGCGCGTCCGGGTGACGGTCACTCTGCGTCTCACCAACCATCTCACGGACACCGCGACGAAACGCTACTTCTTCGATACCGCGTTCCTGGCGGTCCTGCCCGGTGCCACCGGGCTGCGGCTCACGGGTGGGTCGGGCGACCCGAGCGTTTCGGTCAGCAAGAAGACCGGCAGCGCCATGATCCTGCGGCTGAACCTCGGCTCGCGGCTGTTCGCCGGCAAGTCCGCCACGTACACGCTCCGGTTCGACTTGCTGGATCGTGGCGGCGAGGCGACACGCGACCTTCGCATCGGCACCAGCCTGGTGTCGTTCCCGGTCTGGGCGTATGCCTCCGACTCGACACCTGGCAGCACCGTGACGATCGTCTTTCCGGCCGGCTTCGAGACGACCGTGGTGGCCGGCGACCTGCCGGCGCCGAAGAAGGACAGCGCAGGCCGGACCGTCTATCGGACCGGCAAGCTCGCGACGCCACTGACGTTCTTCGCCTTCATGGTCGCGGATCGACCAGGGGCCTATATCGAACGCGAGGTGATGACGACCGTGAACGGGCGTCCCGTCCCGCTGATCGTGCGCGCATGGGCGGATGACGCGGCCTGGTCCAAGCGTGTCGGCGCGCTGGTCCAGAAGGCCCTGCCAGCGCTTGGTGAGACGATCGGCCTCGACTGGCCGCGCGACGATACCCTCGTCATCCAGGAGGCCGTGAGCCGCTCCACCGGAGGCTATGCCGGCCTGTTCGACCCGAACGCCGGGCTCGTCGAAGTCGCGTACTACGCCGATGACGGCGTCGTCCTCCACGAGGCGACGCACGCCTGGTTCAACGGGTCGCTCCTGGCCGATCGCTGGGCCAACGAGGCGTTCGCGTCGTTCTATGGCCTCGAGGCGGCGATCGCGCTGGAGGTGGAGGCCACCACGAACGAGCTGACCGACACGCTTCGAAAGGCGGCCATCCCGCTCAACGCGTGGGGCCCGGTCGGGCACGAGGTGGCAGACGTCGAGGACTACGGCTACGCGGCGTCGCTGGCAGTGGCAAGGGCGATCGCCGAGCGCGCCGAACTCGATGGGCTCCGCGCGGTGTGGCGTGACGCGGCCGATCGAGTGGGGGCGTACCAGCCGCCCCTGGCGAGCTCGGCCACCACCGCCGCGAACGCCGCCGATCCCGAGCTCGTCGACGGTCCGCCGGACTGGCGCGTCCTGTTGGACCTGCTGGAAGCGCGCACCCCGCGAAGCTACGACGACCTGTGGCGGACGTGGATCGCACGCGACGAGGACCTGGCGCTGCTCGACGACCGAGCCGCCGCCCGCACGGCCTACGACGCGGTCGTGGTCAAGGCGGTGGACTGGGAGCTCCCGCGACCCATCCGCGACGCCATGCGGGCGTGGCGATTCGAGGAGGCGACGGCGCTCGTCGAGGACGCGTCGCGCGTCCTGGACCGCCGAACCGAGATCGAGGCCGCCGCCGATGCGGCCGGACTCGTCGTCCCCGTCACCCTGCGCGACACGTTCCAGGGGACCGACGGCCTCGCGGATGCGCTCGATGAGGCCGCGGCCGAGGCGGCCACGATCGAGCGCTTTGAGGCCGCCATCGACGCCCGCCCGGTCGCGCCGGACGCGCTGGTCCAGCTGGGCCTATGGGGCGCGACACCCGAGCTCGCGATGGACGAGGCGCGGACGGCGTTCGCGTCGGGCGATCTGGACGCGGCAGCCGGGGCAGCCGATTCCGCACACTCGATGTGGACCACCGCGGCCGACGTGGGCCAGGGCCGTCTCGTGAGCCTGGTCGCGATCGCGCTGGCCATCCTGGTCGCTTTGGTGCTCGTGGCGATGAGCCTGCGCGGCCGACGCCATCGACGCCACGAAGCGGTCTACGCCGCCTCGATGTCGCGACCCGTCAGGCGCCCGATGGCCCACCAGGTGGACCCGTCCAGGGAGCGGTCGTACGCTACACTCGCCGCCACTCCGGACGAGCCGCCCAGCGCCGCGGCCCGCGATGCGAGCGACACGGGAGCTGGACCGGGCTGATGGGCATGCGTCGACCGAGGCCCTCTGCGGAGATCCTGTCGGGGGACTCGGCGGACGTCTACTTCGCGCGGGCGGAAAGCATCCTGCGCCAGGAAGGCCTCGATCCGGTCGTCACCATGGAGGTCTTCACCCGGCAGGACGCCGTCCTGTGCGGCATCGACGAGGCGAAGAACCTGTTGGGGCACGTCCTCGCGTCGGCGGATCCGGCGGAGACGCAGCTCGAGGCGCTGAGTGACGGCGATCTCGTCGCGTCCAGGGAGATCGTCCTGCGCATCCGGGCGCGCTACCGCCAGTTCGGCCTGTACGAGACCGCGTTCCTCGGGATGCTCGCGCAGTCCACCGGCTGGGCGACCGCGGCCCGCGAGTGCGTCGAGACGGCCGCGCCGGACCCTGTCATCAGCTTCGGTGCGCGGCACATCCACCCGGACATCACGGATGTGCTGGACTACGCCGCGATCGTCGGTGGCTGTGTCGGGGCGTCCACGCCTGCCGGCGCGCGGCTCGCAGGTCTCGCTCCCACCGGCACGATGCCGCACTCCCTGGTCCTCATCTTCGGCGATACGGTGGAGGCGGCCCTGGCGTTCGACCGGCACATCGGCCCGGAGGTCCCGCGGATCATCCTCGTCGACACGTTCAAGGACGAGGCCGAGGAGGCGCTACGAGTCGCGAACGCGCTTGGCGATCGGCTGTACGGCATCCGCCTCGACACGCCGTCCGAGCGCGGCCGGGTCACCGCGGACCTCGTCCACGAGGTCCGAGCGCGGCTTGATCGGGAGGGCTTCGGGCACGTGAAGATCACGGTCTCCGGTGGGATCACGCCCGATCGGATCCGCTACTTCAAGGAGGCCGGCGCACCCGTCGATTCGTTCGCGGTGGGGTCCTACATCAGCGGTGCGACGCCGATCGACTTCACGGGCGACATCAAGGAGATCGACGGCCGCTCGATCGCCAAGCGGGGCCGCATCCCGGGCATCACCGAGAGTCCGCGGCTCCGTCCTGTCGATCTCGCCGCCTGGCGCGACGGCGCCTAGCTCCCCACGCCCTCGGCCGATCGCAGTCGGGACAGCCAGAGGAGCGCGACGAGCGACTTCGCGTCGTGGATCTCGCCCCGGTCCACCGCCGCCAGCACCTCCGCGACCGGGACGCGATCCACGAGCAGCCGCTCGTCTTCGTCCGGCCCCAGGCGGTCCTCGCTGGCCGGCTGCAGGTCCGTGGCCAGATACAGCGTCATCAGCTCCTCGGTGAAGCCGGGGGCCGTATAGAACTGGCCGAGGGTCCGCCACGTGCCGGCGCGCATCCCGGTCTCCTCCTCGAGCTCCCGGGGAGCGGCGACGTCCGGATCCTCGATCGTGCCGCCCTCGGTCACATCGAGCGTGCCGGCCGGCACCTCCAGCAAGGTCTGGCCAGCCGCGAGGCGGAACTGGCGGACCATCAGGACGTGGTCGTCCGCATCGATCGCGAGGATCGCCACCGCGCCGGGATGCCCGGCGATGTCCCGGGTAGCGCGGGAGCCGTCCGCGCGCTCGATCGTGTCCACGCGGAACGTCAGGTAGCGACCGCGGTGGAGGACCCGCGAGTCCACCACGCGTTCCACGAGATCGGCCCCGGCGAGGTCGTCGCGCGGGGCCGATGCCGTGTCGTCCGGGAACGGGTCGTGGGTCAGGCGGTCGCCCCCGTGAGGTTGCCAGCGGTCATCGCCGCTCCGGTCTCGCCGTCGAACAAGTGGAGCTTCTCGAGCGGGATGACCAGGTGGACGACGTCGCCCGGCCGGACCCGATGCTCCGAGCCCACGATCGCGACGATGTCCTTGTC
>JBKJXL010000003.1:0-7095 GCA_046716225.1 Candidatus Limnocylindrales bacterium
GCGGGGGGGGGGGGGTTGGGGGGCACGTGGGTTTTGGGCCCGGGGGGGGGCGCGGGGGGGGGGGCCCGCGACAACAGCGGTAGCGGCAGGGTCGGCCTGCCCGACGAAGGCGTGGGGACCGATGCCAACGCCGCCGTCGACAGCGCCAAGATCATCCGGACCGGATCCATGGATCTCGAGGTGAGCGACGTCCCGGCCGCGGTCAAGGCGGCCCGCTCGACGATCCTCGCGATGGGCGGCTACGTCGGTGCCAGCAACGCCGGAACAGACGGCGACACGCCCTATGCCGAGATCGCCTACCGCATCCCGGCCGACCGCTGGGAGGACGCCCTCGCCGAACTGCGCGTGCTGGGTGGTCTGACCACCAAGATCGTGTCCGAACAGACGCAGGCCGCGGAAGTCACGGCACAGGTCGTCGATCTCGAGGCCCGCATCCGCAATCTGCAGTCGAGTGAAACGGCGCTGCAGGGCATCGCCGCACGGGCGACCAAGATCAGCGACGTCCTGGAGATCCAGGCCCAGCTGACCAGCGTCCGCGGCGAGATCGAGCAGCTCACGGCCCAGCTGAAGGACCTCAACGACCGGGCGGCGTTTGCCACGCTGACGGCCCGGTACACCGTCCCGATCGTGGCCGTCCAGGTGGCCCAGAGCGACTGGGAGCCTGGCACGGCCGTCGACGAAGCGTCGGCCAGTCTGATCTCGACGCTCCAGGGCCTGACCGACGCGGGCATCTGGTTCGTGATCGTGTGGTTGCCGATCCTGATCGTGTTCGCGATCGTGGCCGGCGCCGGTGTCGCGATCGCGCGCCGCATGGGCATCGGTCGACGGAACGTGTTCCCGCCGGCTCCACCGACGCCGCCCGCGAAGCTCCCGACCGCGGGCTGACCGAGGCGAGGCAGGCAGATCCGGACCGATCGCTGCCTGGAACCCGCGCGTTTCATCGAACGAACGACGACGGGCTTGGGCGTCAGCTGGCACCCGATGGGAGCCGAACGACGCCCGAACCCGCCGCCACATCGACATCTGTCGCCGAGTGGTGCACGAGCGTTCCACGGGCACGGCACGATCACCAGGGTCATCGCATGGCACGATGGGCGGGTGACCGACCAGGGCGAACGCTACGACCGGATGGCCGCCGGCTACGATCGGTGGTGGGCGCCGGTCCTGGCACCAAGCGCCACCGCCCTGCTGGATCGCCTGCAGCCGGCTTTGGCATCCGGCGCCCTCGACCTGCTCGATGTGGGGATCGGCACGGGCAACCTCGCCATCCCCGCGGTCACACGATGGCCGTCGGTCCGCGTCACCGGCATCGACGCCTCTCCGGGGATGGTGCAGACGGTGCTGGCGCTCGCCGACGACCGGCTCCCGGCGGACGACCGCCCACGACTGCACGCGCAGTCGGCCCTGGCGGATACGTTGCCGTTCGACGATGCGTCCTTCGATGCGGCGATGTCGTCGTTCGTGTTGCAGCTGGTCCCGAACCGCGCACGGGCGCTACGCGAGATCCGACGAGTGCTGCGTCCGGGCGGCACGCTCGCGTTCGTCACGTGGATCGCGGATCGGAGACCATTCGCCCCGGACCGCGTCTTCGATGCCCTGCTCGACGAGTACGGCTTCGACGACCCGCAGGGCAACGACCGGTCCGGCGACGTCCCGTCTGTCGCGACCGCCGTCAACGAACTGCGCCGCGCCGGCTTCCGTGGCGTGGAAGCATCCGGCGCGACGCTTGAGTACCGCTACTCCGTGAGCGGCTACATCTCGTTCCTGGTCGAGTTCGACGAGGAGACGCTGTTCGCCGAGATGCGAGCGGCCGAGCGCCGCCGCTTCCTCGCGACGTTCCGCGAGCGGCTGATGGCATTGAGCGACGACGAGTTGACCTTCCGGGCGCCGATCGTCTATGCGATCGGCCAGCGCAGCTGAAGGATCGCCGACTGGGGTCGGCGCGGGTCAGCCCTCGTCGGAGGTGGACTCGCCCTCGGATGCCGCCTCGGCGGCTTCGGCGGCTTCGGCGGCCTCGGCCTCTTCGGGGGTGAGTTCGGCCGGGACGGCGACTTCCTCGACGCGCGGTGCCTGGACCTTGGCCACGATCTCGTCCAGGTCGGTCAGCAGGGTGACGTCGCTCGGCACGTCGAGATCGCGAACGTAGATCGCGACATCGAAGTCGACCAGGGACTCGATCGGGTACTCGATCGACTGCGGCAGGTGATCCGGCAACGCCCTGACCCTGACGGTCTCGGTCATGTGCAGCAGGGTCCCGCCGGCGACATCGATGGCGACGGACACGCCCACCGGGACGAGCGGGACGTCGACCGTGAGTTCCTCGGTCATGCGGACCAGGAACAGATCCACGTGGACCACCCGGCGGTTGACCGGGTGGACCTGGACGCTCTGGATCAGGACCGGCTTGGCCTTCTTGCCGTCGACCGACAGGTCCACCAGGGCGTTCGGCCCGGTGTGGCGTCGAAGCTGCTCGAAGTCGTGCGTATCGACCGAGATGTTCGTCGACCCCTCGCCGCGTCCATAGACGACGGCGGGGAGGCGACCTTCCTGGCGAAGTCGGGCGACCTTCTTGCCGGTCAGGTCGCGGTGCTCGGCGGCCAGCGTGGCGCGGTCGGTGGACATGGGATGCGGACCTCTGGATGCGGTTTCGTCGTCAGTCAAGCGGGCTGCGGCTCGTCGGCGGGGCCGGAGTGGCGAGGCGCCCGGAAGCGTGCGAAGGATACCACGCTGTCGCGAGTGCGCCGATGGCGAGGTCTCGGTGTAGCATCCCCCGGTGGCAGCCACCATCCTCATCGTCGAAGACGAGCACGCCGTCGCCCGCGGGATCCAGTACGCCCTCCAGCAGGAAGGCTACGAGGTGGCCGTCGCCCGGTCGGGCGAGGAGGGCCTGGATATCGCCACCCACCAGGCACCCGACCTTGTCGTGCTCGATGTACGCCTGCCGGGCATGGACGGCTTCGAAGTGCTCCGACGGTTGCGCGCGGCGGGCGCCAAGATGCCGGTCCTGGTCCTGACCGCGCGTGACGACGAGGTGGACAAGGTCATCGGGCTCGAACTGGGGGCCGACGACTACCTGACCAAGCCGTTCGGGCTGCGCGAGCTCATGAGCCGGATCCGTGCCCTGCTGCGACGGTCGTACGGCGACCTCTCTGACGCTGTCGGCGGACGGGTCATCCGCCATTCGGATCTGATCATCGACCTCGAGCGCCGCCGGGTCCAGCGCGGCGAACGCCGCATCGGCCTCACGCCTACCGAGTTCGAGATCCTCCGCCATCTCGCCTCCCGTCCGGGACGCGTTTACACTCGCAGCGAGCTCCTCGAACTCCTGCGCGATTACGACGCCCTCGATCAGGACGAGAAGACGATCAACGTCCACGTCAGCCATCTGCGCGAGAAGATCGAGGACGATCCGGCGATCCCGGTGTTCGTCCTGACCGTCCGAGGTGTCGGGTACGCGTTCGCCGAGCGCTGACGTGACGAGCGGGGCCGACGACCGCTGGCCACACCCTCTGCGCCGGCTGCTGCCGCGAACGTTCCAGGGCCGACTGACGGTGGCGTTCGTCAGCGTCGTGGCGCTGGTCCTGTTGCTGGTGTCCGTGCTCGTCCTCAACCGTCTGGACGACTACTTCCGAAGCCAGCAGGAAACGGACCTCGCGGCCCGCAACGAGACCGTCAGCTTCTATGTCCAGAGCGTGGCCGCGACGTACTCGGTCGGAGAGCCGGTGGTCGCGCCAGATGGCACGTTGAATCCATCGGTCGTCAGCGTCCTGTCGCGCGACTCGCAGCAGCGGTTCATCGCGGACTACCTGGCCAATGCCGACGTCGTCATCGACTTCGGACAGATCGACGCGAACCTGGACCAGCCGTTCGTGCCGTCGACCAACGGGCGGTTCGTAATGCCACTGAGCATCGCGCCAAAGCACGGTCAGACCCGCGAGGACACCTCCGATCGGGACACCAACCTGGCCGGCCGATCAGCCAGCCCGTATGCGCTGCGAGTGACGCTGGCGAACCCGTACACCTTCCGGGCGACGGCCATCGCCAACGTGGCGGCTGTCCTCGGTGGGATCGCATTGCTGGCCCTTGGGCTGGCGGTGCTGGTCTCGGCCGGCCTGGCCAGGCGGTTCACGACGCCCCTTCGTCGCCTGACGGAGGCGTCCCGCGGCATGGCCGCCGGCGACCTGACGCTGCGCGTGCCAAGCACGGAGGCGAGGGCCGGGTCCACCGAGATGGCCGAGCTGTCGATCGCCTTCAACACGATGGCGGACCGGGTCCAGGAGAGCCTTGAACTGATTCGCCGGGATCGCGACAGAAGTCGAGACTTCCTCGCGGACGTGTCGCACGAACTGCGGACCCCACTCGCGGCCCTGCGGACCTTCAACGAACTGCTCAAGGAGCATGCGGGCACGGATCCGACCGCTCGAGCCGAGTTCCTCGAGTCGAGCGGCCAGCAGATCGAGCGACTGGACTGGCTGGCCCAGAACCTCCTCGATCTCTCGAAGCTTGACTCGGGCCTTGTGCTGCTCGACCTGCGACCTGACGACCTGCGCGCCTCGGCGGAGTCCGCCGTGGAGCAGCACGCTGCTGCTGCGCGCCGCCGCGGCCTGACCCTGACGGCCGAGCTGCCCGACGCGCCGGTGCGGATCCGGCACGACCCGCCAAGGATGGGCCAGGTCGTCGGCAATCTCATCGGGAACGCGATCAAGTTCACGCCCCGAGGCGGGTCGGTGACCATCGAGATGGTGGCCACCGAGGACGGTGCAGTGATCTCGGTGGCCGACACCGGGATCGGGATCGACCCGGCCGAGCTGCCGCACATCTTCGAGCGGTTCTATCGCGGGTCGCGGTCCAACGAGGCCCGCGGCAGCGGTAGTGGCCTCGGCCTCGCGATCGTGCAGTCGATCGTCGAGATGCACGGCGGCCGCGTGGCGGTCGAGAGCGGGGTGGGCGTGGGATCGCGCTTCATCGTGACCCTGCCGCGCGATCCACGATCGGTCGCCGGGACGCCGGCCGCAGAACGTGCCGACGTCGCATCCGCGGCGGAGGCGGTTCGGCGCAACGTGACGGAAACTTCACCGTCCGTGGCACCTCAGGTGAACCCGGCTGGTCCACCCTGAACTCGATAGCCCTGCCGACCCGGCCGCTCACCGGCCCGCGCTGAAGGACCGACCACCGACATGACCGACGATCCCACCCAGCCCCACGTCGTCCCGGGGAACCCGACAAGCCCGATCGAGCCGCTGTCCCCGGTGACCCCGGTCGTCCCCACGACCGACGCAGCGACGCCCGATCAGTACTCGCCGACGCCCGAGGCGCGGCCCGAGTGGTCGCGGACCCTGGAGGCGCCGGTGACCCCGACACCGGAGCGCTGGTTCGAGCCGGGACCGGTCGCGACCGCTTCGGTGGCGTCGTCCGGCGGCGCCAGCGCAGCGCGCACGCGAACAGGGATCGGTTCGATCCTTGCAGTCTCCCTGCTCTCCGCGACCCTGGCGGCCGGCGGGACCGTGCTGGTGCTCGGCGCGACCGGCGCCCTGAACCAGGGCGGCGCGTTCATCCCGACGACCGGTCAGGGCACCACGGTCGGCACCCTCAAGCCCGTCACGATCGACGAATCCTCAGCGACGATCGACGTCGCGGCCAAGGTGACACCGGCGGTCGTCAGGATCACCGTCGGCGGCACCTCCCCCGATACCGGGGTCATCCCCGCGACCGGCGTCGGCTCGGGCGTCATCTACGACAGCGCCGGCTGGATCCTGACCAATAATCACGTGGTCGAGGGTTCGGACACGGTCCAGGTGGAACTCAAGGACGGCCGGACCTTCACCGGCACGGTCTACGGTGTCGATACCCTGACCGACCTGGCCATCGTCAAGGTCGACGCGACGGACCTTCCGGTCGCCGCGCTCGGCGATTCCGACGCCCTCAAGGTCGGCCAGCTCGTCATCGCCATCGGCAGTCCGCTCGGAACGTACTCGAACTCGGTCACCAGCGGGATCGTCTCGGCCAAGGGCCGGAGCATCTCCACGGACAGCGTCACGTCGATCAACAACCTGATCCAGACGGACGCGGCGATCAACCCGGGCAACTCTGGTGGACCACTGCTGGACGCCAACGGCGCCATCATCGGCATCAACACCGCGATCGCCTCGGGCAGCAACGGGATCGGCTTCGCGATCCCGATCGACATCGCCCGACCGATCATGGAGCAGGCCGTCGCCGGTGAGCCGCTCAGCCGACCGTACCTGGGCATCAAGTTCATCAGCATCGACCGGGCGCTCGCGGACTCCGAGAACCTCGAAACGCTCCAGGGGGCCCTGGTCGGAAGCCTCGACCAGGCGGGCAACCTCACGTCCGGGGTCAACTCCGGCACGCCGGCGGAGGCCGCCGGGATCCAGGATGGCGACATCATCGTCAGCGTCGATGGGAAGGTCATCGACGAGGAGCATCCACTGGATGCGACCCTCAGCCAGTTCGCGCCTGGCGACACGGTCGCGGTCGAGATCCTGCGCGATGGGCAGACCATCACCCTGCAATTGACCCTCGGGACCCGCCCGCCGAACCTGAAGTCGGTGCGCGTCGCGGCTCAGCCGCTACGCTCTCCCCTGGCCCGCCGGCGGCGGATCTCCACGCCGGCATGGTCGAGCGGCCCGCCGAGCTTCACGCCCGGCTTGCGGACTCGCACACCCACCTCGTCGACGTCGAAGTCGGCCAGCAGCTCATGGCTGATGGCTTCGGCGATGGCCTCGAGCAGGCGGAACGAGGTCGACTCGACGATCGCCCGGACGACCTCGTAGACCTTCCCGTAGTCGACCGACCGGGTCAGGTCGTCATCCACGCCGGCCCGTTGCAGGTCGAGCACGAGCTCGACGTCCACCTCGAACGGCTGGGCGGCCAGGAGCTCGTGGTCGTAGTAGCCGTGCCGCCCCTGGAAGCGCATGTTCGACAGGACGATGCGATCGCTCATCTGGCTCCCTGGCTGGTCGGTGCCGGACGCCACGTGCCGCGGACGACGGCATCGGACATCCGGGCGGCCCGGACGTTCGCCTGGACATCGTGGACCCGGACGAGATCCGCGCCGGCGGCGATGCCGAGGGC
>JBKJXL010000004.1:0-3516 GCA_046716225.1 Candidatus Limnocylindrales bacterium
CGAGGCGGCGGATGAGCATGGAGCCGCCGCTCACGGTCGTGGCGGTCTTCCGGGCCCGACCCGGTCGTGAGGACGATCTGGCCACGACGCTCAGCGCGATGCTGGGGCCGACCCGTGCGGAGGACGGCTGCGAGCGCTACGACCTCCATCGCGTGGATGGCGACCCCGGCTTGTTCTTCTTCGACGAGATCTGGACGACGGCGGACGCCCACGCCACGCACGTGCTGACGCCGCACGTCCAGGCGCTGCTGGCGCAGAAGTCCGACCTGTTCGACTGGCCGATCGTGGAGTACAAGGGCCGCCGCTTCGGCGGCTGAGCACGGCGTCAGTCGGTCGCGGGCCGGCCGTCGTGATACCAGCGCCCGCCCCGCATCACCCGGCGGACGCGCAGGTCATCGCCGAGCTCGACGATGTCGGCCGCCTGGCCCGGCGCGAGGCGGCCAAGGTCGGTCACGCCGAGCAGCGTCGCCGGTTTGCGCCCCCCGCGGCGACGGCGGTCGGGAACGGACGAGCCGCCCGCGGATGACCGCTGGCGCCTCTCGCCCCGGCCCTGGTCATGCAGCGCCCGATGGCAGGGGCAGCGGATCGTCCCGAAGGTCGGCCCAGTGCGGATGGGCCGCCAGCCGGTGTTCGATGTCGCGATACGCCGCCAGTGACCGCCGGAACTTCGCGTAGGCGTCCCCACCGACCGAGTAGCCCTGGATCCCGACGAACCCGCTGTAGTCCGTGCGGGCGAGCGCGCCAAGCACCGCGAAGGTGTCCAGCTGGCCGTCGTCGAGCGTTTCGATGGTCGCGGGCATGACCCAGCCGCTGATTCGGCGGCTGCCGCACACGTTCACGGACTGGAGATAGGGCGCGACGACCTCCACGCTGCCGCGCAGGTCGCGCGCACCGGCCGCGTACCAGTGGAATGCGGGGAAGACGGCCCCGACGAGCGGGTTGTCCATCGTCCGACACAGTCGGGCGGCATCGACCGTCGTCTCCATCCATGCCCCCGCGTGTGGATACAGCGCCAGCCGGATCTGGCGCTCCGATGCTGCCTCCACCAATCGGTCCAGCCAGGCGAGCGCGGTCGCATCGCCGGCGGGATCGGAGTTCGCGATGGACGTGTCGCCGGACAGGATCGCGACTTCCACGAGGTTCGTCCCATCCAGGCGACGCAGCAGGCCCAGGATCCGCACGCCCGCGGGATCGTCCGCCGGCGTCGCCACGTCCAGCGCGACATACACGCCCGCGACCTCCAGGCCATAGGTCGCCCGCACCGCGGGGAGTCGCGCGACGTCCTGCCACGCCGGCTCGCTCCACAGGGTGAGATACGTGGCGTCGAACCCGAGCTCGACCGCGATCTCGCAGCGCACATCGAAGTCGTACGACCCGAGCGTGCTGAAGAAGCCGGTGTCCATGGGATAGACCTTCCAACCCATCGCTGGTGCCTCCATCTCGTTAGGAATGGTCCGTCGGATTCTAGACGTCGAACTGGACATCGAGCGCGTAGCGATCGCCCGGAATAGCGGGACTCGGTCGCCTCGATGTGGCGACCGTCGGCGTCGGCGATGCCCCGACGCTCGACGAGCAACGGATGGCGCGGTCGGACCCCGAGCAGGCGGGCGTCCGCCTCCGAGCCGATCGTGCCGTCGCAACGGCGGAGGGTGAATCCGGCCGCGATGAGGGCCTCGTGCAGGGACCCGCGCTCCAGGTCCGCCGCGAGGACCACGGGTCCCGTTGCCCCGATCAGGACCGTCGACTCGAGCGCCATCGGCCGATCGCCGGCACGGCGCAGGCGACGGAGGTGCACCACCGGGTCATGCGCCGGCAAGCCCAGCGACGCCACCTCGGCCTCGTCGACCAGCTGTTCTCCCGCGATGCCCTGGGCCGCTGGATCGAGGCCGGCGAGCCGTCCGCGGATTCCGAACTGACGGTCGCCCGCGCAAGCTAAGCCGTCTGTCGGATCGGGCTATGTCGCGGGCGCCCGAGGAGCGCCGTGTCGTCCGCGAGGATGCGCAAGCCGGGATGGTCGCGAAGGAGCGATGCGGGCACGTCCGTGCCGACGGGGCCGTCGAGGGTCCGCGCCAGGATGTCGGCCTTGTGGGCGCCGCTGACCAACAGCCACACCTCGGATGCGGCAAGGATCCCGGACAGCCGGAGGGTCACGCCGCGGGTGGGTGGCGGGTCGGCGCCGTAGGCCCGGGCGGCGGCCATCGTCGATGGCGCGAGGTCGATCACGTAGGTCGCGGTGTCGGCAGGCGTGCCGGGCTGGTTCATCCCGATGTGGCCGTTCGTCCCGAGGCCGAGGACGACGAGGTCGATGCCGCCGGCGTCACGCACCGCCGCGTCGTAAGCCAGGCAGGCGGCCTCCGGATCAGGACCGTCGACCCCGAACGCGATGAACCGTCCGACCGGGACCGCGAGACGGTCGAGGAGGGAGCGCCGGAGCTGGTCGTCGCAGCGGACGGGGTGGCCGGCCGGCAGGCCGAGGTACTCGTCGAGCAGGACGACCGTCGCTCGACCGAGCGAGGTGCCGGCCCTGATGAGCGCAGGGGGGAGGCGCTCGTACACCGGTCCCGGCGTGTTGCCAGTCGGCAGGCACAGCACCAGGTCCGGCTCGGCGGCGATCCGCGTCACCAGGGCATCGGCCACGCCGTCGGCCCAGGCGGCCGCGGGCAGGACCTCGAGCGCGTCCTTACCGGGCATCAGGCGCCCGCCACGACCCGATCGCTGAAGTCGCCCGAGGCCGGATCCTTGAGGATCAGCTTGTGCCGACCGTCCGGTAGGATCTCGCGCTTGATCACGACCTGGCCCTCGTACTGCTCCGGAGTCGACGCGATCCGCGGGGTCGAACCGCCGCGCCACTCCAGCTCCACGGGCGCCCAGGCCTTCGCCTTCGCCGAGCGGTAGCAGGCGTCCATGATCGCATTCACGACGTAGCCGTCGTAGAACGTCTCCTGGGGCGCAGTGCCCCCGTCGATCGCGCGGAACATGTCGCTGAACATGTCGTCGTAGCCGAGCTCGGACACCTCGTCGCCCACCGGGAAGAGCCAGCCCGAGCTCGACTCGGCCTTCTCGGCGACGTACCCGCCGCCCGCGCCCGGGGCGCTGAACATCTCGAACCCGGTGCGCAGGAAGTGGTTCATCCAGATCGTGCCGTGGGTCCCGGCGACCTCGTCGCGCAGGTCCATGCCGCCGCGGAACGTCCAGCTGACCTCGAACTGCCCGATCGCCCCGGACTCGAACTTGATGAACGCGACGGCATTGTCCTCGTCGGCGATCGGGTGGACCAGGGTGTCGGTGTGGCACAGCACCTCGACCGGCCGATTGCCCTTGCCGACGAAGTTGCGGACGATCTCGATGCAGTGGCAGCCGAGGTCGATGATCGCGCCGCCGCCGGTCAGCCGGCCATCCCAGAACCAGGCCGAAGGCGGCCCCGGATGCGTCTCACGCGACCGGACCCACGTGACGTCGCCGATGGCCCCGGCCTGCACGGATGCGATGGCCTTGAGGGTCTTTGGCGTGTAGCAC
>JBKJXL010000005.1:0-7832 GCA_046716225.1 Candidatus Limnocylindrales bacterium
AGGCGTCGAAGCGGTCCGGATCGCGGAGGCGGGGCAGTTCTCGCCAGGCGATCTCCAGCGTCTGCTGCACAGCATCCTCGGCCCGTCCGACATCCCGGAGGATCCGCTGGGCGATCGCCATCAGCCGGTCACCATGCGTCCGGGCCAGGATGGCGAAGGCCTCCCGGTCACCGTGCTGGGCCTGCTCGATGAGATCACGATCCAACCGATCGTCCTCCGCGGCGTCCATCGGGGACGCCTTCCGTCTCGTTTGAGTTGCGGAGGACCGCGCGCGTTCGATCTTCAGATGGGCCCGCGGATTCGGTCAGGCGCCCAGCGCCCGTCCGACGACGGCCTGCGCCTCCTCGATGATCAGGGCCAGGTGCTCGTCGCTCCTGAAGCTCTCGGCGTAGATCTTGTAGACGTTCTCGGTGCCGGACGGTCGCGCCGCGAACCAGCCGTGGTCCGTGGTGACCTTCAGTCCGCCGATGGCGGCGCCGTTGCCCGGGGCGGTCGTCAGGATCCCGGTGACCGGTTCGCCGGCCAGTTCGGTCGCAGACACCTGGTTCGCCGAGAGCTTCGCCAGGATGGCCTTCTGGGCGGGCGTCGCGGGGGCATCGATCCGCTTGTAGACCGGCGCCCCGAACCGGCCTTCGAGTTCGCGGTAGGCCTCGCCCGGGTCGCGACCGCTTCGGGCCGTCAGTTCGGCGGCCAGCAGGCAGGCGATGATCCCGTCCTTGTCTGTGGTCCAGGTCGTGCCGTCGCGGCGAAGGAAGGACGCCCCGGCACTCTCCTCCCCGGCGAACCCGATGCTGCCGTCCAGCAGACCCGGGACGAACCACTTGAACCCGACCGGCACTTCGAGCAGGCGCCGCTTCAGGTCGTGTGCGACGCGGTCCAGCATGGCGCTCGAGACCAGGGTCTTGCCGATCGCGACCTCGCCGGCCCAGTCGCGGCCGCCCGCGAACAGGTAGGTGACGGCCGCGGACAGGAAGTGGTTCGGGTTCATCAGGCCGGAGCCCGCGGTCACGATCCCGTGGCGGTCGGCGTCGGCGTCATTGCCGAAGGCGACATCAAACTTCGTGCGCAGCTCGACGAGCCGAGCCATCGCGTAGGGCGACGACGGATCCATCCGGATCCTGCCGTCCCAGTCGCAGGTCATGAAGGCGAATCGCGGATCTACGGCGTCATTCGTGACGGTCAGATCGAGGTCGTAGCGTTCGGCGATCGCCGGCCAGTAGGCCACGCTCGCACCACCCATCGGGTCCACGCCGAGGCGCAGGCCGGATGAGGCGATGGCCGCAATGTCCAGCACCTGGTCCAGGTCGTCGACATAGGTCGTGACGTAGTCGTGGTCGGTGACGGCGGCCCGTGCCAGGGCGAACGGCGTCCGCTGGACCGACTCCCAGCCTGCGGTCAGCAGCTCGTTGGCAGCATCCTGGATCCAGCCCGTGATCGAGGCGTCCGCCGGTCCGCCGTCCGGTGGGTCGTACTTGAAGCCGCCGTCCTCGGGTGGGTTGTGCGACGGCGTGATGACGATCCCGTCCGCGAGGTGCTCGCGCAGCCCGCGGTTGTGGCCGAGGATCGCGTGCGACACGACCGGGGTCGGCGTGTAGCCGTCGGCCTGATCCACGCGCACGTCGACGCCATTCGCGACGAGGACCTCCAGCGACGTCCGGAACGCGGGTTCGGACAGCGCGTGCGTGTCACGGCCGACGAACAGTGGCCCATCCGTGCCTTGCGTGGACCGATAGCGACAGATCGCCTCGGTCATCGCGACGATGTGGGCCTCGTTGAACGCACCGTTGAACGACGATCCGCGGTGGCCGGACGTCCCGAACGCGACGCGCTGGGTCGGATCGGCTGGATCGGGGCGGACGTCGTGATACGCGCCGATGAGCCGGTCCAGGTCGACCAGGATGGACGGGTCGGCCGGCAGCCCGGCGCGTTCACTGTTCGGCATCGATGCACAGCCTCCTAGGGTCGACTCGATCGTACACACGTGGGCGCCGACCCGGCACGCGTCGGCGCGACCCCGAACGGCGCCGGCACGCGTCGGCACGGCTCCGAACGCTGCATGCACGCTCCATGTTCATTCGCGGCACATCCCGCGTGCGTTCACCTCGCCAGACGCGAAGATGGTCCCGATGTCCGCGTCGATGCACACCGGGTGTGCAGGTCACCTCCGATGGGTGACCGAAACGCGACGCCTCCCACGTCAAGTCGACGATCCGGCGTCGCTTGAGCCTCGAATGAACATGTGGTGATCATCCGCGTGGCTCGCCAGGCGCCGTCCGGCGATGCGGCCACGTATCCTCCGTCGATGGACTACCGACGGATGCCCATCGAGGCCGAGTCACCCGAGCAGTTCGGATACGACCGGATCCGCTTCAATCTCGCCGAGAGTTCCGTGGCGGATACGCCGTTGCGCGACCTGGACGTCTCGCTCGATGACCTGGTGCTGCTCTACGGGGACCATCGCGGGCGGCCGGGACTCCGCGAGGCGATCGCGACGGGCGCGGATGGCGTGACCGCTGATGAGGTCCTCGTCACCCCCGGAGCCGCGGCGGCCCTCTTCATCATCTCGACGACGCTCCTGCAGGCAGGCGACCACGTCATCGTGGCCCGCCCGAATTACGCGACGAACCTCGAGACGCCGGTCGCGATCGGGGCCGACATCGGCTACCTGGACCTGCGCTACGAGGACGGCTGGGCCGTCGATCCCGAGCGGATCGCCGCGCTGATGTCACCGCACACGAAGCTGGTCTCGCTCACCAACCCGCACAACCCCACCGGTCAGGTCATCCCGGAGGCGTCGATTCGGGCCATCGTCGATCTCATGGATGCCCACCCGCAGGCCCGCCTCCTCATCGATGAGACCTATCGCGAGATGACGTTCGGTGGTCCGCAGCCGGTCGCGGCCACCCTCTCGGATCGGGTCATCAGCGTCTCGTCCCTCTCCAAGGCGGACGGCCTGCCCGGCATCCGCATCGGCTGGCTGGTCACCCGGGACACCACATTGCTGGAGCGCTTCCTCGCGGCCAAGGAGCAGATCCTCATCACGAACTCGGTCGTGGACGAGGCCATCGCGGAGGTCGCCATGACCCGCCGAGCGGACCGGCTGGTCACGATCCGTGCCGGTATCGCCCGGGCGTTCGAGACGACTCGTACGTGGTTGGCCGGCCAGGACACGTTCGAATGGGTCGAACCTCGAGGCGGCGTCGTCGGGTTCCCGCGCTTCCGCCCCCACGTCGAGGTCGACGCGGATGCGTTCTACCGGATCCTCCTCGACGACTTCGGCACCGTGGTGGGGCCGGGCCACTGGTTCGACCAGTCACGCCGCCATTTCCGCCTGGGCTACGGCTGGCCGACGCCCGACGAGCTGGCCGGCGGCCTCGCGGCCCTGTCGGCTGTCGCGAGCCGGGCGTCTCGGTAATGGGTCAGCGATCGGCGAGCAAACTTCTGACGGCGGCCAGCCCACAAAGGTACGATCGGACAGCCTCGACTCACGGTGCCGCGGGCGGCGCGACGCGAGGCTGACATCGGTGTTGGTGGCGCGGCAACGGCTGGCAAGCGATTCGTCGGATTCGTGTCTGAGGATCCGCTCGTCGTCGCGGAACTGGTTGCGACCCTGCGGGACGTGCCGGGCAAGAAGGCTCAGGATCCACCTGCCGCATCGGCGGTCCAGGTCGAGGGCACGCGCGCAGGCGATCTGCTAGCCACCGTCTCGAGCCTCGATCCCTCTCCGTCGACTGCCCCGCCCGGCGCTGTCGTCGTGCCCGTGGGCCGCGGTGACGACAGCGCGCTCGCGCTCGCCCTGGCGATCGGCCTGAAGGAGCAGCGGTCGGTCGTGCTGGTGGACCGCGGTGCTGAAGGGCTGTTCGGCAGCCCGTACGGCGACCTCAGGGGAGACGATGCCTATCGGCCCGACCCGGACCGCCTCTTCGACCTACAGTCGTCTCGACGGGAAGGCCGGAGCGACGTCACCGTCGGCCTGGAGGTGGCAGAGACGCTGGGCGTCGCGGCTGGCGGCTGGTTTCCGACGGTCGCGGGTGGGGCCGGGATGGGTGAGGCGATGCGACGCTTCGATGGCGGTCTGCTCGTCGTTCCGGCATCCGTGCGCAAGCCCAGTCTTGCCGAACGGATCCGTGGGATGACCTCGGATTCCCTTGCGGGACTCGGCGTGGCGCTCGTCATCTCGGAGTGACCGGCTGGACCGTCCGCTCCTAGGTCCTCCGGACGGCCGACGCTCGCTCCGCCAGGGCACGGGCGGTCCCGCGGAAGATCAGCCCGTGGACGGGGTAGAGCGCGTACCAGTAGACCAGGCCCGGTAGCCCCTTGGGTTCGAAGAAGGCGGTCTGGATGAGACGGCAACCGCCGTCGGTCTGGCTGACATCGTATTGGAGCCAGGCTCGTCCCGGTACTCTCATCTCGGCTCGCAACCTGAGGAGCGCCGGTCGCCGGATCTCCTCCACGCGCCAGAAGTCCAGCGCGTCGCCCACGCGCAGGTGATCCGGATCGCGACGCCCCAGGCGCATCCCGACGCCGCCGACCAGGCGATCCACCAGGCCGCGGACCAGCCACAGGATGTTCGCGTACGGCCAACCGGCCTCGCCGCCCATCCGCTCCACTTCGGCGAAGACGCGTTCCGGCGCGGCCGCGATGACCCGCTGCCGACGCTCCACGATCATCCCCTCCATGGAGGTCACCGATGACAGACTCGCCTTGTCGGGCGCGGCGAGCGCGTCGAACCACGTCGACTCGACGTCGTGTCGATCGGTTCGGTCGATGGCTCGCTGGAGCGCCTCGGCGTAGGGGACGGGACGGAGTCCGAATGCCGAAGCGGGCGCCGGGTCCCGGACGACGACCTCGTTGCGGAGGCCCTCGATGAGCGGCCGGGCGATGGCCGCCGGGACGGGCGAGGCGAGATTCACCCAGTACGAGCTCAGGCGCGGCGTGAGGACCGGGACCGGGATCATCAGTCGGCGCAGGCCTCGCAGGCGGGCGTACGTGCGCATCATGTCCCCGTATGACAGCGCGTCCGGACCGCCGATCTCGACGATCCCGCTGACGTCGGGCCGGTCCAGCGCGCCCACGAGGTAGTCCAGCACATCCCCGATGCCGATCGGCTGGCAGCGCGTTGCCACCCAACGCGGCGTGATCATGATCGGCAGTCGCTCGGTCAGGTGGCGCAGGATCTCGAACGAGGCGCTCCCGGAGCCGATGATCACCGCCGCGCGGAACTCCAGGACCGGGACGCCGTGGGCCGCCAGTTCGACTCCCGTCTCGTGGCGGCTTGGCAGGTGGTGCGACAGGTTCGCTGCGTCGTCGCCCAGGCCACCCAGGTAGACGATGCGTGACACGCCCGCAGATGCCGCCGCACGCGCGAAGTCGCGCGCCGCCTGCCTGTCGCGCTCGGCGAATCCACGCTCCCCGGCTCCCATCGAGTGGGCGAGGTAGTAGGCCGTCTCGATCCCCTCCAGCGCAGGCGCGAGGGTCGTTGGAGCGAGCAGATCGGCGGCCACGACGGTGACGTCAGGGAACCGGGCAGCCAACGGCCGCGCATCGCGACTCATCAGCGTCAGGTCGTGTCCGCGCCCGGCGAGGAGCGGGACGAGACGGCCCCCGATGTAGCCACTGGCTCCGACGACAAGGATCTTCATCGATCAACCTTTGCTCGGGAGGCGCCTGCCGGATGGATCCGGGTCAAGTCGGGCTATGAGTATGGCCGGGCTTCGGTCGAGATCGACAAGGGGACGATACTCGGCCGCGAAGACAGCCTTGTCAGGCCATAATAAGATGGCTAGAATAGCCAGATGCGAACCACGACGATCACCCAGGCAAAGAACGGCCTCAGCGCCTTGCTCGACCTCGTCCGTGCCGGGGAGAGCGTGGTCATCACGGATCGAGGCCGCCCCGTGGCCCGCCTAGAGCCCGTCACATCCGCTGGTGACCATCCCGGGCGATTGCTTCGACTCGAGCGAGCCGGCATCGTGCGGATCGGTCGGTCCGCCCCACCTGTCGAGGCCATCCGTCATCCTGGGCCGCGACTGGCGAAGGGCGTCAGCGCCGTCGACGCGCTCCTGCAGGAGCGGCGCGACGGACGATGAGGTTCTGGGATAGCTCGGCGATCCTCCCGCTCCTCGTCGAGGAGTCATCCAGCGCGGCGACCCGCGCCGAGTTCCTGCGCGACCCGGACATCGTGGTCTGGTGGGGCACGCCGGTCGAATGCGTGTCGGCGCTGGCCCGGCTTGAACGGGAAGAACGGCTGTCCGCGGCCGGCCTGGCGGGGGCGTTCGCCCGACTTGACGAGCTCTCACTCGCGTGGCATGAGACCCAGCCGATCGAGCGGACGCGCCAGATCGCGACGCGGCTCCTGCGGATGCACCCCCTTCGAGCCGTCGATGCCTTCCAGCTGACGGCCGCGATCATTGCCAGCGAGGAGCGGGCGGACTCTTTGTCACTCGTGACGCACGATCCCAGGCTCGCTGTGGCAGCCGAGCGGGAAGGCTTCGTTGTGGTGGGATCCGAGGGCGCCTGAAGGTCTGGACGGCTCAGCCCAGGACGGACGTGAACGACTCGTACCCGGGCGCCACCTCTGGCCACGGGTAGGCGCTCTCCCAGACCGCGGCCACGTCGAGCAGGAGGTCGTCGGCGTGCCGTGGTCCGGTGACCTGGAGCCCGAACGGGACACCGTTCGCCGACCGCCCGGCCGGCAGGCTGATGGCCGGGTGGCCGGTCATGTTCTGGACCGCCGTCGAGTAGACCTCTGGTCCGAGCATCCCGGGTTCGACGTCCGGGGTCAGTCGTCCGTCGGCATACCATCCCTCACTCGCGACCGTCGGCGTCAGCAGGAGGCCGGAACGGCCCAGCAGGTCGTCGAGTCGGCGAACGTACCCGAATCGGCGCCGACGGGCAGCCAGGTACTCGTCGATCCCGGTCGCGAGGCCCACCTCCATGAACGCTCGACTGGCCGGATGCATCCGGCCGATGTTCGCCTCGACCCATGGCCGGCTGAGTGCCGCAACGTGCTCGGCGGGAGCGAGCGTGAACCAGTCGAGATCGGGATCGCCCTCGCTGAAGAAGTCCGTCGGTTCCAGCCAGGTCGTCGGCAGGGCGAGCATGTCTCCGAATGCCTGGACGGCGCCTTCGAACGATCGCTGGATCGCGGGCGGCAACGGCCCAAGGTCACTGGTGCGCTGAGCGGCATACAGGTGGGCCGGCGGTGGTGTGGCGTCGGTCGTCCAGCCAGCGGGTCGAGCCGTCGGGTCCCCGGCCGCCGGCCCGGCCTCGATCGACAGGAGCAGTCGAAGATCCGCCACCGAGGTGGCGAACGGCCCGAATGTCGAGAAGTCGATCCAGTCGTGCGGTGGATAGCGACCGATGACGCCGTGCGTGGGCTTGAGGCCGACGAGCCCGCAGAACGCGGCCGGGATCCGGATCGAACCACTCCCGTCCGTGGCCGTCGCGATGGGGACCAGGCCGGCCGAGACGGCTGCGGCGGACCCGCCGCTGGACCCACCGGGAGAGTGGGCGAGAGACCATGGATTCCCGGTCGCGCCGAAGAGCCGGTTGTCCGTGTACCCCTCCGTCGCGAATTCGGGCAGGTTCGTCTTGCCGACGATGATCGCCCCGGCCGCCCGCAGGCGGGCCGGGATGAGCCCGTCCTCGGTGGCCGGCGGCGCGTCCGCGAACAGGAGTGAGCCCTGCGTCGTCACCATGCCCTCGACGTCCTCCAGGTCCTTGACCAGGACCGGGACACCGGCGAGCGGCCCTATCGGGTCACCCCTTGCGATCGCCTCGTCGATCGTGGCGGCCTCCCGATAGGCGGCCTCGGCACGAAGGGCCACGAC
>JBKJXL010000006.1:0-15850 GCA_046716225.1 Candidatus Limnocylindrales bacterium
GGCGATGCGCGACGGCGCGACGCCGCCGAACGCCGATCCGCCCGCGACGACTGCCCCACCCGCGACGGCCGTTCCGACCGACGAGCCATCTGCCAGCCCCGATCCGTCGACACCGCCGGCTACCGACCCCAGCCCGAGCCCGGATCCCGCGCCGATCGACGCCCCGGCCGCGGATCCATCGGACGCGATCCTGGCCGACCCAGCCTCGTGGTCGTTCGCCGACACGGATCCGACGGTCGCGCCGGACGCTCCTGTCAGCGCGGGTGGGCTGCGGCGCGAGCTCTTCGGCTTCCTGCCGTACTGGGAGCTGTCGGACAGTTCGACCCGGCTGGACTGGGAAAAGCTCTCGACGATCTCGTTCTTCGGGGTGGGTGCCAGCTCCACCGGCAACCTCATCAAGAAGAACACGGACGGGTCGACGACCGTCGGCTGGAGCGGCTGGACAAGCTCCAGGATGACCAGCGTCATCAACGCCGCCCACACGAACCGGACGCGGGTCGTGCTCACGGTGCAGAGCTTCGCCTGGACGTCGAGCCAGCTCGCCAACCAGAAGGCGCTGCTCGGGTCGTCCACCGCGCGGCTCAACCTCGCGAAGCAGGTCGCGGCCGCCATCCGCGACCGTGGCGCGGATGGGGGCAACCTCGACTTCGAGCCGATCGCCTCCGGCTACGCCGAGGAGTTCACCGCCCTGGTCCGGACGATGCGCGCCGAGCTGAACAAGGTCGCCGCCGGCTACCAGCTCACCTTCGACACCACCGGCTACATCGGCAACTACCCGATCGAGGACGCCACGGCGTCGGGTGGCGCGGACGCCATCTTCGTCATGGGCTACGACTATCGATCGGCCGGGTCGTCGCCCGTGGGCTCGATCGCTCCTGCCGGTGGGCCGCTGTACGACGTCGGCGACACCGTGCGGGCCTATACGTCGCGCGTGCCCGCCTCCAAGCTCATCCTGGGCGTGCCGTACTACGGGCGCGCGTGGTCCACGTCGAGCGACGCGCTGAACGCGCCGAACATCTCGGGCGCGAAGTACGGCTCGTCGGTCACGGTCCTGTATGAAACGGCGCGCGACCTCGCGATCACGAACGGACGCCGCTACGACCCGGTCGAGGGCGTCGCCTGGACCGCCTACCGCCGTGAGAACTGCACCGCGACCTATGGCTGTGTCACCAACTGGCGGCAGGTCTACTACGAGGACGCGGTCTCGCTCAAGGTCAAATACGACCTGGTCAACAGCTACGGCTTACGCGGGGCGGGGATCTGGGCCCTGGGGTACGACGGGACGCGCACGGAGCTCTACCAGGCCATCGAGGACAAGTTCATCACCGACACGATCCCACCCAAGATCGCGGGATCCGCACTGAGCTCGACGCTCATCTCGCCCAACGCCGACGGTCGGCTCGACACGGTCACCGCCTCCCTGAGCGTGACGGGGCTGGACAAGTGGGGGTACCTGGTGGAGCCGATGGAAGGGACGACGGCCGGTCCGGCGATCCGCTCCGGCACGGTCGCGAACGTGAAGCCGTCGTGGACCTGGAACGGCAAGGCGGCCGATGGCAGCAGCGTCGCCGACGGGGTCTTCCGGATCACCCTGTGGGCCGCCGATGCGTCGGACAACCGGGCGCAACGGCAATTCTCGGTCTCGCTGGACACGACCCCGATCGCGATGGGCTCCAGCGTCAGCCCGACGACGATCTCGCCAAACGGCGACGGTCGCGCCGACAGCGCTGCCCTGCGCTGGAGCGCTGCGCAACGGGTCACCGGGACCGGGCGGATCCTCGCCGCCGCCGGAACGAAGGTCACGTTCTGGGCCCTGGTGCCGGGCACGAGCGGATCGTTCACCTGGACCGGGCGAGATGCCGCCGGGACGCTCGTTCCCGACGGCCGATACACGTACCGCGTGACCGGTCTCGATCCGGCCGGCAACGCCACGACGCGCGATCTCCCGGTGAACGTCGATCGGACGATCGCGTCGGTCACCTGGTCCGACGGATCGTTCGACCCGCGGGCCGGCCAGAAGAGTCAGGTGTCGTTCCGCCTCGCCCGAGCCGCGACCGTGACCGTCGCCATCTACCGCGACAGCGCGCTCGTCCGCCGGATCTACACCTCGGCCGCCCTGGCCGCGAACACCTATCGCTGGACGTGGGACGGCAAGAACGGCAATGGCGTCACCGTCCCCGCCGGGACGTACCACGTGAGCGTGCACGCCACGAGCTGGATCGGGGCCACGAAGGTCACCCGATCCGTCATCGTCCAGGCCCACTAGGCCCGGACGGACGCCTCTACACTTGGCGGCCATGGCCACCGCGCCCCAGGTCGTCTGGGTCATCCTGCCCACCTACGACGAGGCCGACAACATCTGCCCGATCTCGGCCGCCATCCTCGAGGCGCTTCCCGAGGCGACCCTGCTGGTCGTGGACGACGGATCGCCGGACGGGACCGGGCACCTCGCCGACGGGCTGGCCGCGACCGACCCACGCGTCCGCGTTCGCCATCGAACGGCGAAACAGGGACTCGGGCGAGCGTACCTGGACGGATTCGGCCTGGCACTCGCCGGCGGCGCGACGATCGTGGTCCAGATGGATGCCGACTTCAGCCACGACCCGACCACCCTGCCGGCCCTGGTGGGACCGGTCGCGGCGGGCGAGGCGGACCTGGTCATCGGCTCGCGCTATGCCGGCGGCGGCGGGGTGGAGGACTGGGGTCTGGGTCGACGCCTGATCTCGCGCGGCGGCAGCCTGTTCGCCCGGATCGTGCTGGACCTCTCTCCCAACGATCTGACCGGCGGCTTCAAGGCGTGGCGGGCGGAGACGCTGGCGGCCGTGCCGTTCGGCGGGGTCCATGCCGGCGGGTACGTGTTCCAGATCGAGATGACGTTCCGGGCCAGCCGCGCCGGCGCCCGCATCCGCGAGATCCCCATCACCTTCCGCGACCGACGCGTCGGCCTGAGCAAGATGTCGCGGCGGATCGTGGTCGAGGCGCTCGTCGTGGTCGTGCAGCTCCGAGTCGAAGAGCTGCGCCGCCGCCTGTCACGCAGCCGCCGTGGGGATCGCCGGCCGTGACCTCGCGCGGCGTCCGCGTCGTCATGGACGCACGGCCGCTCCAGGATCCGGATCGGTCGCCGCTGACCGCGCTGTATCTCCGCGGCCTCCTGGGCGCGTTCGATGCCGAACCCCTCGAGGGCGAGTCGTTCGCGATGCTGCTCCAGTCGGACCTCGACGATCCGACCTCGGACTTCGAGCGGCTCTCCATCGTGGGCCGCCGACAGCTGCCGCCCACGCGCTTCCTTCGCGCCGGGGCGATGACGCTCGATCCCATCCTCCTGCGCGGTGCGACGCTCGGCGCCGCCTGGCACGCCGAGGACGGTGGAGCGGCCGGCGCGGTCTATCACGCCGCCGGTTCGGGACCGCTGCCGATCGTTCCGGGCCTCCCGGTCGTGGTGACGCTGCTGGACCTCGCGCCGTGGGAGATGCCCGGCGTGTTCGGCAGATCCGCTGCGGGCCGGTTCGGTCGGCGGTTGCGGACACAGCTCATCCGAGACGCCTCGGCGGTCATCGTGGGGACGCAGGCCACGGCTCGCGCGGCGGCCCGTCTGCTGCACCTCAAGCGTGATCGTCTGCGGGTGGTGCCGATGGCCCCGCGAGCCGCGTACTCGTTCTGGGAGACGGGCACGGCGTCCGATCGGGCCGCCACGACCCACGAGCTGGCCGCCCAGCGCGAGCGGCTCGGCCTGCCCGAGCGATACCTCGTGTACCCGGGCCGCTACGACGCCCGACAGGACCTCGCGACACTCCTCGAATCCCTGGTCGGGCTGGCGGCCGAGGGGCGTCCCGCCGGTCTGCCCGACGCGGTGCCGTGGCCGCCGCGCGTCCTGCTCGTGGACGCCACGCCGGACGACCGCGCGGCACTCGCCCGCGCGGGCGCCAGGCAGGGGATCGGGAACGCGCTCGCGTATGCTCCAAGCCTGACCGATGTCGGTCGGGCGGCCCTGATCCACGGGGCACGTGCAGCGATCCTGCCGGTCGTGTCGGAGGCGGTCGGGCTGCCGGTCATCGAGTCCCTTGCGTGCGGCACCCCCGTCGTGGCCTCGTCCGTCGGCGCGCTGCCGGAACTGGTCGCCGGCGCGGGTCTGCTCGTGGAGCCCCGGGATCCGGATCGCCTGGCCGTCGCGCTGCGCACGATCTGGGCGGACGATGAGGTCTACGGCGGGGTCGTCGCGGCCGCCCGCGAGCGAGCCGAGACGGACCGGCGGACCTGGGCCGATGTCGCGCGTGAGACGCGCGCGGTGTATGCCGAGGTGGGGATCGTCGGGCCGCCCTGACGGCCGGCCAGACCTACAGCGGGGTCGGGCGAGGGCCCCCGGGCGTGGCCTGTGGGGGGACGGGCGCCGGCACCTTGCCGTCCTTGACGATGACCGATGAGCCGAGCGGCATCACCTGGATGAAAGTCTGGCCCACGGTCAGCGTCACCTGGTGGCCGGCCGCGTCGAAGAACTGCGTCGGTGCGGTGAGCGACTTCTTGCGCCAGGTGCCCACGATCGTCTTCCCGTTCGTGGCGATCCAGGCCCTGCCCTTGCCGACGACGTCCGCCTCCAGGCGGCTCTTGGGGCTGCCGTCGTTCAGCGGACCGAAGCGCATCAGCATGACGACCACGTTCTTCGGGTGGACCCGCTTGTCGGTAGCGGCATCGACCTGCTTGTCCTCGCGGCTGACCGATCGGTAGTAGCTGTTGCTCTTGCGGTCGTACGTGTACTTGATCCTGTTCGCCGGATAGGACACCTGGATCCGCCCGCCGACCGGGCGCTGTGCCAGCGGGGCATCCGGCGCGAACATCCAGGCCGGTTCCATCGGCCCGTCCTTGGCGCCGACCCGGTTGGCCAGTCGACGCAGGTTCTTGCCGTCCGTATACAGGTTGTGCGGCGCGTAGCGGGTCGAGATCCGGCGGAACGGACTGCCGTAGCGGAACTGGTCCGCGTTGTAGACCAGTTGCCCGGCGCCCTTCTGGCGCAGGGTCTGCAGCGCCAGGGGGGACCCGCCAGCATGGACGTACACCGCCCTCCACTCGGCCGCCCAGGCGATGTAGTAGTGGCGGGCGCTGCGGACCGGCCCGACGTCCCTGGGGACTTGGTCCTGGAAGATCATCATGTAGCGCGGGATCCCGCCTTCGGCCGGAGCCTGCCAGACGACCGCGGCGCTGTTGAACCCCGATTGCGGTCGCGCTGGGCCGAGGTCGTCGATCATCACGGCGATCGGGTGGCGGATGGCGACGGCCGGCGGCACCATCCGCCCGGTCAGCGGCGCCGGGACCGGGGTCGGCGTGGGCTCCGGGGTCGGGCTCGGTGACGGCGTCGGGACGGGCGTCGGCGTGGGGATGGCCGTCGGGGACGGTGACGGCGTCCGCATGGGCGCCGCGGTCGGCGATGGGGACGCCAGGGCGATGGGCGAACCGGTCGGCGCGCTCCCGGAGTCGCCGGCGGCCGCGAGTCCGATGAGTCCGCCACCGACGATCGCGAGCGCCACGACGCCGACGATGATCCAGCGCCTGAGCGGGTCCCCCATGCGTCCATACCCTCATGTCGCCGCGATCCGGCTCCGAGCGGCTCGATAACGCGCGCGGCCGGAGGATACAGGACGTGGCGTTCGGGGGCGTCCGAGCGGCAGGCGGGCCATGCGCGCGGTAGGCTGGTGGTCCACAGCCGCTCGGCCCGCACCGCCGACCGCCCGTCACCCGAGGGATCGCACCATGGCCGACTCGACCACAAAGCCACCAGCCAGCCCACGACCGCCCAGGGCGGCCAAGACCTCGCCTGAGGCGCCCACCGCGGGATCGGCGGCCAAGGCACCGGCCGCCAAGGCACCGGCGGCCAAGGCACCGGCCGCCAAGGCCCAGGTCACCAGGCCCCGCGTCGCCACGACCTCGGTCAAGGCACAGCCCGCGCCCGCCGCGCCCGTCCCGGTCATGTCCAGCCCCACGGCTGTGCCGGCCGATGCGTCCCCGATGGCCGACACGATCCGTGTCGTCCAGGGTGGGATCGAGCAGGCCGGCGCCCGGGAGATCAACGTCCGGCTGGGCGGCATCGGCCGGGCGGCGGCAGACGACATCGCCGTGAGCATCGGTGGGGTGGGACTCGCCAGAGCCGATCGCGTCTCGGTGGAGATGGGGGCGATCGGCGCCGCCGTCGCTGACGAGGCTCGCCTCAGCCAGGGATTCGCCCGACTGCTGGTCGCCCGCGAGGCGACCGTCGAACAGGGACTCGTCGGCACGCTCATCACCGGCAAGGCCACGATCCAACGCACGACCGGCGTCTTTCTGCTGGTCGCCGGGCGGGTGGACGGGCCGGTGAAAGCCGTCCTGGACTGGCGCGGCGGGCTGGCCTTCGGGGCCGCTTTCGGGCTGTTCTGGGCGCTGCTGCGTCGTCGCTGACATGGCCCCGGGCGCATGGCGTCCGTTGACCCCTTTCACCACGAGGGCCGGTATACTCCGGCCGCCCATCTCGATCGACGTCCAGGAGCCCATGAGACCGTGATCCATCCCTCGGCACGGGTCCACCCGAGTGCGGACCTCGAAGACGACGTCTCGGTCGGTGCAGGGACCACGATCTGGCACCGGACGCACGTCCGGACCGGGGCCCGCATCGGGTCCGACTGCGTCGTCGGCGGCGGCGTCTTCATCGATGCCGGCGTCGCCATCGGGGATCGGGTCAAGATCCAGGGCGGCGCCCTCGTCTACCACGGCGTGACCGTGGACGACGGCGTGTTCATCGGGCCGGGCGCGATCCTGACGAACGACCGATTCCCGCGGGCCACCGCGCCGAACGGCGACCTGGCGGCCGCCGAGGACTGGACGGTGTCGCCGATCCATCTGCACGGCGGTTGCTCCATCGGAGCGGGGGCCGTCGTGGTCGCCGGGACCGATGTCGGGGCCTTTGCGCTGGTCGGTGCCGGGGCTGTCGTGACGCGGACCGTCCCCTCGTATGCCCTCGTCGTCGGCAACCCGGCTCGACGGATCGGATGGGTATGCGCCTGCGGTCAGCGCCTGGTGGACTCGATGGGTCACCCGGCGCCTGCCGTCAGGGATCGCTACGCGATCGATCGCGAGCTGGTCTGCCCCGCGTGCGACCGGCGCTACGCCTTCGCTCTGGACGACGAGGCCCTGGAGGAGCGTCCGCACCCGGTCACCCAGGGAGCCGACTCGTGATTCCTGTCGCTCGCCCGGACATCGGCGCCGAGGAGATCGCCGCCGTCACCGAGGTCCTGCACAGTGGCATGCTCGCCGGCGGTCGCCGGACGGCCGAGCTCGAGGAGCGCTGGGCCGCGTTCATCGGGACCAAGCATGCGATCGCGGTCAGCAACGGGACGGTCGCCCTCATGTGCATCTTCGAGGGCCTGGGCCTAGTGCCCGGCGACGAGGTCATCACCGTCGGTCACACGTTCAACGCCACGGTCAGCGCGATCCTGTACGCCGGCGCGACGCCGGTCTTCGTGGACATCGAGCCGGACACGTACGTCATCGATGCCGCCCGCATCGAGGCGGCCATCTCGCCCCGGACGCGGGCGATCTGCCCGGTCCACCTGTTCGGTCTGCCGGCCGACATGGACATGATCCGGGCCATCGCGGACCGGCACGGCCTCGCGGTCGTGGAGGATGCCTGCCAGGCCCACGGCGCGACGTTCCGCGGGCGCCGGGTCGGCGCGTTCGGGCACGGAGCGTTCAGCCTGTACGGCACCAAGAACATGACCACCGGCGAAGGTGGGCTCATCACGACGGACGATGATCGACTCGCGGACTGGATCCGGCTGTACCGCAACCAGGGGATGCGCCAGCGGTACCATCACGAGATCCTCGGATACAACTTCCGGCTGACCGATATCGCCGCCGCTATCGGCCTGTGCCAGCTCGACAAGCTGGAGCGCAATACGACTCGCCGGCGGGCGATCGCCGCGCGCTACGATGCGGCGTTCGCGGGCCTGCCGATCAGGACGCCGATCACCCCCGAGGGACGGACGCACGTCTTCCACCAGTACACGGTGGACGTCGGACCGCAGCGCGACGCCATCGTCGAGGCGCTCGCCGCGGCTGGGGTCTCGACCGGCATCTACTATCCGATCCCGGTCCATCGTCAGCCGTATGTGCTGGAGCGGGGCATCAGCGCGAACCTCCCGGTCACCGACATCGCCTCGGAGCGGACGCTGTCCCTGCCGATGTTCCCGGGCCTGACCGACGCGGAGCAGGGCCAGGTCGTCGCCGCCGTCGTCACGGTGATCCGCAGCCTGGCGCCGGTTCGCGAGGGAGCCGCCACGCTATGACGAGCGAGTGGTCGCCGGCCGGCGACCGGGTCCTGCGCGTCGGGCTCGTTGGCCTCGGGTCCATGGGTCGCAACCACATGCGCGTGCTCGGCACGCTGGACGGTGTGACGCTTGCGGCCGTCGCCGACCCGGATCGCGACGCCCTGGCCGCGACGACCGATGCCACCGGCGCCCAGGGCTTCGAGGAGCCGCTCGCGCTCATCGCCGAGGCGGAACTGGATGCCGTAGTCATCGCGGCGCCGACGACCACCCACCTGCCGATCGCCCTGGCCGCGATCGAGCGAGGGATGGCGGTCCTCATCGAGAAGCCGCTTGCCGCCACCCCCGAAGAGGCCGCGATGATCGTCGCCGCCGCTTCGGCCGCGGGAGCGCCGCCGGTCCAGGTGGGCCACATCGAGCGGTTCAACCCGGCCGTGCTGGAGCTGGGCCGGCTGCTGGAGGCCGGCTGGCTGTCCACGGTCTATGCCATCACGAGCCGCCGCGCCGGTCCGTTCCCGGCCCGCATCCGCGATGTCGGCGTGACCGTGGACCTCGCGACGCACGACGTCGACATGCTCTCGTGGATCGCCGGTGAACGACCGGTCCGCGTGTCCGCCGAGACCGCCCAGCGCATCCACGCGAGCCACGAGGATCTCCTCTTCGGCCTGCTGTCGTTCCCGTCGGGCACGGTCGGGATGCTCGACGTGGACTGGCTGACGCCGGTCAAGCGGCGCCAGCTGTCGGTCGTCGGAGAGGAGGGTCTGTTCGAGCTCGACTACCTCACCCAACGCCTGACCTTCGCCCGCGCGTCCGACATGACCAATCCACGCCTCATCGGCGGCTATGCCCCGATGTTCAGCGGCGACGTCGAGGTGATCTCGGTCGACAACGGCGAGCCGCTTGTGGCGGAACTCGCAGCCTTCGTCCGGGTCGTCCGCGAAGGGGGCCGGCCGGTCGTCGCGGCCGAGGACGGCCAGTGGGCCGTGATCATCGCCGATGCCATGCTGCGCGCTGCCAGCGAGCGTCGGACCGTCGAGCTCGTCCCGGCGTGACGCCCCGAGCGACCGCCCGGCTCGTCGCTCCGAGCCTGCTCGGGGGATCGATCGTCATGCCCGCCAATGCCTGTCGCCACGAGCCGGCCGGCGCCGTCGCCCCGTGGATCGGCGAGGCCGCGACCGCCGGGACCGTCGCTGTCGTGGGAGCCGGCAAGATGGGTCTCCCGCTTGCGGCGCAGTTCGCGAGTCACGGATGGTCGGTCATCGCCGTCGACATCGACCCGGGCGTCGTCCAGAGCATCAACGCCGGGCACTCGCATGTCGGCGACGAACCGGGTCTCGCGGAGCTGGTCGCCGAGGCCCACGCCGCCGGCCGGTTGCGCGCCACGCTGGACGGTGCCGAGGCGGCCCGCGCGGCGGACGTCGTGGTCCTGATCGTCCCGGTCATGCTCGATGACGAATCCCGTCCGGATCACCGGATCATGGACTCGGCGGTCGAGGCGATCGCCCCAGGTGTCCACGCCGGATCGCTCATCATCTTCGAGACCACGCTGCCGGTCGGTGACACGCGCGATCGCTTCGCGCCGCGCCTGGCCGAGGCATCCGGCCTGACGCTGGAGGACACCCTGTTCGTCGCCTTCTCGCCGGAGCGGCTGTACAGCGGGTCCGCGCTCCGGAACCTGGCGACGTACCCGAAGCTCGTCGGTGGACTGGGGCCGGCCTCGGCGGGTCGCGCCACCGCGTTCTACGAGAGCGTGCTGGACGCGGACGTCGTGACGATGTCGTCGGCCGAGGCTGCCGAGTTCGCCAAGCTGGCCGATACGACGTACCGCGACGTCAATATCGCCCTCGCCAACGAATTCTCGCGCTACGCGGACCGGATCGGCGTGGACCTGACCGAAGTCATCGCCGCGGCCAACAGCCAGCCGTACAGCCACATCCACCAGCCCGGCCTCGGCGTCGGCGGCCACTGCATCCCAGTCTACCCGCACTTCCTGCTGGACCGGGCGCCGGAACTGGAACTGGTGGCCCTGTCGCGTCGGGTGAACGATGGCCAGGTGGGCAACGCCATCCGCTCGCTGCAGCTGGCGCTCGGGGGCCTCGATGGCGCCGACATCCTCGTCCTAGGCCTCACCTACCGAGACGGCGTGAAGGAGCTGGCCTTCTCGCGCGCGCTGCCCCTCATCGAGCGGCTCGCCTTCCACGGCGCACGGGTGCTCGCGTACGACCCACTGCTGACGGACGACGAGATCGCTCGCACGGGCGCGACCGCCTGGCACTGGGGCCACCCGAGTCCGCGAGTCCGGGCCATCGTCACGCAGACCGCCGATCCGGCCTGGGCCGGCCTCGATCCGGCCTGGTTCCCGAGCCTGGAGCTCGTGCTTGACGGGCGGAATTCGCTGCGCGAGCTTGCCCTGCCCGATGGCGTCGCGTACCAGGGCATCGGCCAGCGCCGGGCCTGACCGGAGTGACGGGCCTGACCGGCCTGACCGGCCTGACCGGCCGAGGCGAGGTCGATGGCTCGCGACGATCGCCGTCGGGCGATTCGAACCGGACAGGCCCCGGAGCCGGAATCGCCCGAGGGAGATCATCACTCGGTGGTCACCTCACGCCCGTTACCCTCTGCCGATGCGAATCATCTCCGTCGTCGGGACGCGGCCCCAGCTGATCAAGGTGGCGGCGCTGTCGCCGGTCCTTCGCGCGCGTCACGACGAGATCCTGGTGGATACGGGGCAGCACTACGATGCCGCGCTGGCAGGCGACCTCTTCGTCGAGCTCGGGCTGCCGCCGCCGGATCACAGTCTTGGGGTCGGCGGAGGAACGCACGCAGAGCAGACCAGCGCGATGCTGGTCGCCCTGGAACCCATCGTGGCAGGCGCCCGGGCAGACGCCGTCCTCATCTACGGCGATACGAACTCGACGCTGGCGGGCTCGCTCGTGGCGGCCAAGCTGACGGTCCCGATCGCCCACGTCGAGGCCGGCCTGCGCTCGTTCGACCGACGCATGCCAGAGGAGGTCAACCGGATCGTCAGCGATCACCTCTCGCGCTGGCGGTTCGCTCCGACACCCGCCGCCGTCGACAACCTCGCCGCCGAAGGCATCACCGACGAGGTGCACCTTGTCGGCGACCTGATGCAGGACCTCGCCGCGCGACTGAGCCGCGAGGTGCGCGACCCGGCAGCGCTGGCGGCCATCGACGTGGCAGGACGGCTCGAGCCGCTCACGCCGGGCGAGTACCTGTTCGCCACGATCCATCGTGCCGAGAACCGGGCGCCCGCGGCGATCGACGCCTGGGTCGGCCTCCTGCGTGCGGTATCCCGCCCGGACCGCCCTGTGATCCTGGCGCTGCATCCGGGAACGCGGGCGGCCCTTGAGATCAGCGGTGCGAACCTGGGACCGGACGTGATCGTGACCCCGCCCTACGGCTATCGATCGTCGCTGGCGCTGCAGCTCCACGCCGCCGCCGTTCTCACCGACTCCGGCGGCGTCCAGCGCGAGGCCGGTTGGCTGGGCGTGCCGTGCCTCGTCCTGCGCTCCAGCACCGAGTGGGTGGAGCTCATGGCCGCGTCGGACGGGCGGATGGTGCTCGTCGGACTCGATCGCGACCTGGCGGTGTCGGTCCTGGCGCGACTCGCCTCCGTGGACCCTGGTGTGGGCGCCGCCCTGGCCGCCGAGCGGGTCGCGACCCTGGACGTGCCCGCCGCCGGTGCGGCCGAGGCCATCAGCGCGATCCTGGCCGGGGCCGAGGCGCGATCGTGACTGACGGGTTGCACATCTGCTTCGTCACGGCGAACACGTTCGAGTTCGACTCGCGGACGCTCCGCGCGGCCCAGGCGCTGGCGGCCGACGGGCACCGCGTGACCGTCGTCGCGCTGCAGGGTTTGGGGCTGGCGGTGGACGAGACCCTGGAGAACGGGATCCTGCTCGTCCGACCAGACCTGGACCGTCGGGTCGCGTCGGCGTTCCGTCCGCTCCCGACGGTCGCGCGGAACGCGATCGCCCGCGTCCTCGGGTTCGATCCCGACGCGGTGGCGCTGCCGCCGCGCGGCCCAGGCGTCGTCGAGCGGATCCGAGGTCCCCTCCGCCGAGCGGCCGAGATCCTGGCGTATCGGCGCCGGGTGGGTCCGTGGGTCCTCGCCGCGCTCGCGGCCGCGCCCGACGCCGACATCTTCAGTGCCAAGGCCCTGGTCGTCCTGCCGGTCGTCCGCGAGGCGGCAGGGCGGAACGGGGCTCGTTTCGTCTACGACATCGCGGACCTGCACATCGAATCCGGACGGCTCGCCCGGCTGCCCGGGCCGCTCAAGTCGTATCTCTACCGACGCGAACGGCAATGGATGGCCGAAGCGGCCGCCCTGACCACCGTGACCGAGCCGATGGCCGACGAGATCGTCCGCCGGTTCGGCGTGGCGCGGCCCACCGTCGTCATGAACTGTCGACCTCGTTGGCGGTCGGGCGACGACATGCCCACCACGACGAGGCTGCGCGAGGCAGTCGTGGCGGCCGGCGGTCGCGCCGATGCGCCCATCCTCCTTTACCAGGGGGCGTTCCGCGAGGACCAGGGCATCGAGGAACTGCTCGCGGCGACGGAGGGAGGGGCGCTGCGGGACGTGCCGCTCGTGATCGCGTTCATGGGCTTCGGTCGGCTGCAGGCGCGGCTGCGGGCCGCGGCGACAGCGGCACAACCTGGCCGGATCGTCATCCTTCCGCCGGTCCCGTCGACCGAGCTGCTCGAGTGGACGGCCGGTGCGGACCTGGCCTTTGTCGGCGCGCCGCCCAGGACGGTCAACCTGGGCCTGACCATCCCGAACAAGCTCTTCGAAAGCCTGATGGCCGGCGTGCCGGTCGTGGTCGCGGGTGGCACGGCCGTCGCCCGCCTCGTGACCGAGACCGGGGCCGGGGTCGTCGTCCAGCCGTGGTCGGCGGCGGATCTTGGCCTAGCGCTCACGGCCGCCCTCACGGCTCTGCCTGACGACCGGCTCGCGCTCCGACGTCGCGCCCGCTCCGCTGCCCTCGAGCGCTATAACTGGGAGACCGAACAGGCCGGCCTCGTGGCCACCTATCGCGCGCTGCAGAAGCGAGGTGCCGCCGCGGGTGCCGCCGACGGTCTTCGAGTCGTCCTGCTGCTCAACAACGCATTCACGGCCGATTCGCGTTCGTGGAAGCTGGCAACAAGCCTGACCGAGGCAGGCTGCCGCGTCACGGTCGTCGCCCGCCCGGGTGAAGGGCTGCCGTGGACGGACGAGCGTGACGGGTTCCTGGTCCTCCGAGTGGCGCAACCACGGTCCCTGTCGTGGCTCCCGGCGCCCGGGTTGCCGACGCCGACACCGGTGGCCGACGCACCTGCCACAACGGCCGGTTCCGCCCGAGCCCGCCTGCGGGACACGATCGGTCGCGGCGCGCAGGCGGGACGGTACCTGCTGCGGACCCGGGCCTGGGCGACGGCGATCGACACCGCGGTCGGCGCATCGCCCGTCGACATCTGGCAGTCGGAGGGCCTCGTGACGCTGCCCGTGGCACTTCGACTCAGGTCGCGCCGCGGAGGCAAGGTCGTCTACGACTCACGCGACATCCACCTCGAAAGTGCCCGGTTCGCGCTGTTGCCGAAGGGCTGGCGGGATCGTCTCGCTCGGCGCGAGCGACGCTGGGCGCAGGCCGCCGACGCCGTCGTCACCGTCAACGCGCCCTACGCCGAACATCTCGAGCGGACCCTGGGTCGGCCGATGACGCTCGTCTTCAACGGCCCGCTCCCGTTCGAGCCACCGGACCCACCCGAGCGTCGTTTCCACCGCGACCTGGTCCTGCCGCCGACGGCCCAGGTCGCGCTGATCCTGGGCGCCGTGGTCGAGCACCGCGGCATCGACGAGGCCGCGACTGCCATCGGTGAGCTGCCCGACGTCCACCTCGTCGTCGTCGGGGAGGGCGGGGCCAAGCTCGGCATCCAGGTACGAGCCGCCGGGTTGCCGCACGCGGACCGGGTCCACTTCCTGCCGGCGGTGCCACCGGACGAGATCCCAGCCTGGACGGCTGCGGCGGATGTGGCGGTCATCCCGATCCAGCCGTCCACCCTCAACCATCGGCTGACCACGCCGACCCGGCTGTTCGACGCGATGGGCGCAGGCGTCCCGGTCGTGGCGGCGGACTTGCCCGGGATGGCCGAGATCGTGCGTGAGACCGGGATCGGCGTGCTGGTCGACCCGACCTCCCCGGAGTCGATCGCCGCGGGGATCCGCGACGTCCTGGACGCATCGCCAGAACGACGAGCCGCGTACCGCGACGCCTGTCTGGCGGCGGCACGCGGCCCGTACGCGTGGGAACGGGGGGTCGAGCGCCTGCTGGCGCTCTATCGGTCGGCCTAGCACTCGGCCGTCGCCCGACTCACCTCAGTCGGCCGGTGCGACTTCGGGGGCGGTCACGAACCGCTGCGCATCGGCCTCGGCGAGCAACTTCTGCTTCGACACGCGGTCGCGGTAGAGCGCAACGACCTCGGCCGGTTCGCCTTCGTGGATGAGCTGGCCGCGCTCCACGAGGATGGCTCGATTGCAGAACTCGGTGACGAAGCTCAGGTCGTGCGTGACCAACACGATGGCCCGGGCCTTGCCGACCAGCTCGCGGACCCGCGCCTGGCTGCGTGCCCGGAAGACCTGGTCGCCGGTGCCGAGCACCTCCTCGAGCAGCAGGATGTCGGGCGTGATCGCCGTCGCGATCGAGAAGCCGAGGCGCGCGCGCATCCCGGACGAATATGTCTTTACCGGCGCGTCCATGAACGCCCCGATGTCGGCGAACTCGATGATGCCCGGGGTCAGGGCGTCCATCTGGTCCTGCGTGATGCCCAGGAACGCGCCGGCCAGGTCGATGTTGTCGCGCCCGGTCAGGTCCATCTCGAAGCCCGCGCCGAGGGTCAGCAGCGTGGACACCCGACCGTACGTCACGATCTCGCCCTCGCTCGGCTGCAGGATGCCGGCCAGGGCGAGCAGGAGCGTGCTCTTGCCGGCGCCGTTCGGCCCGATGACCGCGAGTGACTCGCCGTGCGCCAGGGTCAGGTCGAGGTGGCGGAGCGCCCAGAAGTGATTCTCATGTGCGTGGCTGCGCCGGAGCATGCCGGCCAGCGATCCCTTGAGGGTCGTTCGCTTGGTCAGTCGCAGGTCGTAGCGGATACCGAGGTCGCGGACGACGACCGCGTTCGGGTTGTCTTCGGGGATGTCCGGGATGGGGGCAGCGCGCATCACAGGATCCGTGCGAACGCCGGCTCGGCGCGCTTGAAGACGAGGACGGCGAACAGGAGGAGCAGTCCGCTGAAGCCCGTGAGGATCGCGAGCCCCAGCCAGTCCGGCGCGCCCGGCGGCAGGAACACGCCGGCCGATGGCTCGGATCCCCAGATGACCGCGCGATACGAGTCGAACAGGACGGCGAACGGGTTGAGCTTGAGGATCGTGTGGATCACCGGGTGGTCCTCGGCGACGATCGCGAGCGAATAGAGCGCGGGCGACAGGTAGAACCACAGCCGCAGCACATGCCGAAGGACGTGCTGGATGTCCCGGAAGAACGCGTTCAACGAGGACAGGAGGATGC
>JBKJXL010000007.1:0-3125 GCA_046716225.1 Candidatus Limnocylindrales bacterium
AGCCACCGGGATGGACGCCGACGAGTTCCTGCGCGACCTCGATGAGCCGCCGGAAGTCATGCAGTCGCTCGACGCCTTCCTGGCGGACCGGCGGGCCTTCGATCCCGCGACCTGGGACGCCGACCAGGACCGCGCCGCCCGCGCCACCGTCGTGGAGACGCACGCTGGCCGAGTGGTGCCCGCGACGCGGCCGCACGCGCTCGAGGCCTGCGTCCGGACGATGTTCCAGTACGAGCCGACTCGCACCCTGGCCGTCATCGACGCACCCGTGGTGGCGCTTCTAGCGGCCGACGACGAGACGGGATCGCGCACGCGCGCACTGGCTGACCTCGATCGCGCTCGAGCGGCGGTCGGTCGTTCGCGGATCCATGTCCTGTCGTTCGGGCGAGACGGCCACAACCTGATGCGCTACCGTCCTGACGAGGTCACCTCGGCCATCCTTGGGGCCGTCGGTCCGGGCTGATCCAGTGGAGGCGCACGGTCACATGCAGGTCGTCTACTCACCGGTCCACCTGGCGCACGACATCACCCACGAGACGTACATGGGCGTCGCCGTGCCGGCCAATGAGGTTGCCGAGCGCGCCGAACGGATCCGCACGGCACTCGACGCCGACGGGGGCTTTGCACTGACCGGGCCGACCGAACACGGTGAGGCCCCGATCACTGCGGTCCATGCCCCGGGCCTCGTCCGGTTCCTCGAGGTTGCCTGGTCCGAATCACGACGTCAGTCGATCCCCCGGGCGTTCCTGTCGGCCGACACGTACCCGAATCGGGCGATGTTCGAGGGGATGAGCGACGAGGCGGTCGCAGCTTCGGTCCGCGAACCGGATCACGTCGGCGGCCGGGCCGGGTTCTGGGGCCTGGATTCAGCGGCGCCGCTGGTCGCCGGCACGTACCTCGCGTCGCGCGCCGCGGTCGACGTCGCGCTGACGACCGTGGATCTCGTCCTTGGTGGTGAGCAGGTCGCATACGGGCTGTGTCGACCGCCTGGTCACCATGCTGCGCGGTCCATGTACGGCGGCTACTGCTTCTTCAACAACGCGGCGATCGCCGCCCATGCGATCACGCAGGCGACCGGCGAACGAGTTTCGATCATCGATGTCGACTATCACCACGGCAATGGCAGCCAGCAGATCTTCTGGCGACGGGGCGACGTGCGCTACGTCTCGATCCACGCCGACCCAGAGCGCCAATACCCGTACTTCCTGGGCCGGGCCGATGAGACCGGCGAGGGCGATGGAGCCGGGGAGAACCTGAACATCCCGCTCCGGGCGGGCGCAACCAATGAGGACTACCTCGCCGCCACGGACCGCGCGCTCGAGGCGATCCTGGCCGCGCCAGGGTCGGTGATCGTGGTCTCGCTCGGCTTCGACACGTACGGGTTGGATCCGATCGGCGACTTCGCGTTGACCACGGACGTGTACCACGAGGTGGGGCGCAGGGTGGCCGCCACCGGGCGCCGGCTCGTGATCCTCCAGGAGGGCGGCTACCACCGACCGTCGCTCGGCGAGAACGCCAGGGCGTGGCTGCGCGGCGCTGAAGGCCGTCAGTTCGACCCGATGCCGGCCGCCGGCTTCACGGCTGGCGGTTCGGTCGTCGGGTGAGCGTCGATGATCCCCGGGTAGGGCAGGGCATCTACCTGGTACGGCTCATTTACGCTCAGGCACCTTCGACGACCCAGATCGCCGCTGCTGCAGGATCGGTCGTCGGGCACGTCCAGCTCTCCCGATCGTGGCTGGGTGCGCCGTTGCGACTGCTCGAGGTTCTCGTGCTCAGCGCGTTGGCCGTTGCGCCGCATCGGCAGGGCGAGGAGATCGAGGTCAGCTTGTCCGGGCTGCGATCGAGGCGGCCGACTCCGGTTCATCTGACCCTCGGTGCGGATCCCGGATGCCTCGTTCCAGGTCGTCACACTGCCGGGCTGGGAGCCGTGGATGGCCGGACAGCCGGTGTACTCGGATGTCTTCTGGCGCTTCGACGCTATCGGCCTCCGCGACTGACCGGCCCGGCCCCGCAGCGGATCTGCCATATGCGTCCCGGGAGGCACTAACCGGGTCCGCGGGACTCCGTACGGCTCGATTCCGGTCGTTCTGAGCGTGGATCGTGTCGCCACGAGGGCGGATCCGAGTTGATCAGACTCGAATCTCGAGATAGTGCATCCCGGGAGCGCGGATGGGAAACCTTCGGGCGGCGGCCGGGACGGGCGCGCGGGCACACCCGGGCGCCGTGGCCGCGCACACCCGGGCGCCGTGGCCGCGCGCGGCGTGCTGCTAGTCGGTCTCGCGGTGGTACGGCGCCACGCGTTCGATCGGTCCGACGAATTCCGGGACGTCGGAATGCCCCAGGATCTGGCGGATCGCCGACGACTCGCCGATGTGCGACCAGTAGTGGTAGGTGATCCGCTGGAGCTGGTCCCCGGCGGTCGGGGCCTTGTCACGACCGTCGTGCGGGAGGGCGACCTCGAGGTCGGCCGAGCCGAGCGAGTCCAGGAACGGATCTGCGATCCCCGTCACCCGCTCCCACGCCGCCCACATCTCGGCCAGATCCGGGGTGGAAGCCGGCGCGCCGTTGGCGACCGCGTCCAACCCCGACTCGATCGTGAGGCCCTGGCCCCGGATCGCCCAGACGAGGCGTTCGTGCCACGCGAGATGCCCGACCATCCACGAGATCGAGTTCATCGGCTCCAGCCGGCGGGCCGCGTCTTCCGCGGAGACCCCGACAAGCCCGCGCCGAAACTCGGAACGGGCGAATCGGAGCTGCTCGACGCGAGGGTGCGGCACCCACCGAGGATAGCGACACGCGGATCGCCGGTTCGGGCGTACCATCGGCGCCCAATGCACGGAGAACGAGCCTTGTCCAGCCCGGATGCACTGCCGCCACACGTCCGCCGGATGGTGGACGAGATCGAGACCGAGATCGGCGAGGAGCCCGGCCGCGCATCGTCCTCCATCGAAGGCGAAGGTCGCGACCACGAAGCCAACGGACGTGTCGAGGACGCCGTCCGCCACATCCTGCTCGAGATCGGTGAGGATCCGGACCGCCCGGGCCTGGTCGGCACGCCGGAACGCGTCCACCGGATGTACGCCGAGCTGACTGCCGGCTACCACGTCGATCCCGACCGGCTCGTC
>JBKJXL010000008.1:0-3324 GCA_046716225.1 Candidatus Limnocylindrales bacterium
TCGAGCGGCGCCGAGACGCCGGTCGGCAGGAACGAGGTCACGCCGTGGCGGAGGAGATGCCTGGCCATCCCGTCGAGCGCCGCCCGGCCGCCCATCGCGTCGTGGCCGCCGCCCCCGTGGACGTGGACGTCCACGAAGCCGGGCGTGATGTATGGACCGGGATCGTCGCTCGCCGCCGGCGACGACGTCTCGACCGAGGCGATCACGCCGTCATCGACGACGATCGTGCCCTGCTCCACCGAATCGTCGAGGACGAGTCGGCCGCTGACCGTCGTCATGCCCCGACCACCTCCGCGTCGCCCGCGTCCACGTCCGGCGCCTCCACGTCGAACTGCACCTCGAGGGCGTAGCGTTCGGCCGGGTAGACGGATCCGGTCGCCTCGATCCGTCGGCCATGCGTATCGGCGATGACGCGCTGCTCCACCAGGAGTGGGTCGCCCGACCGGATCCCGAGCAGACGAGCCTCCTCGGCGGTCGCGGCCGCGGCTGCGACCGTGCCGGTCCCGCGGCGCAACACGAACCCGGCCCGTGCCAGCGTCTCGTGCAGCGAGCCGTGCACCAGGTCCGCCGTCATGACGGCGTCCGCGCAGTCGCGGATGAGGATCGCGGACTCGATGGCGATCGGTTCGTCGTCGGCACATCGCAGTCGTCGAAGGTGCACGACCGGTTGGCGGGCCGGGATCCCGAGGCTGGTGGCCTCCTCGTCGGTCGACGGCCGGATGACCCGGGTCAACACCCGCGACGTCGGGATCCGCCCGCGCCGCAGCATCTCCCGGCTGAAGGTCATGAGTCGATTGGTGCGCCGATGGGTAGGCGGTTCGGCGACGAAGCTGCCGCGCCCGGGTTGCCGGTCGATGAGTCCATCCTCCGCCAGCCGCTGCATCGCGTTTCGCGCCGTCATGCGGCTGACGCCGAACTCGGCGCACAGCTCCGTGTCTGACGGGAGGCGGTCGCCCGGGGTGAGCGTGGAGATGCGCTTGCGCAATGCCTGCTCGATCTGGCGGTAGTGCGGCTGATAGGCGAGCTCGGTCATGGAGCGGACCCAGTCATGGAGCGGACCCGGCCGAGGTGGCGGCCGCCGCGGCTTCAGCACCGTGGACAGCCGCGCCGATGGCACCCGCCCACGTCCCAAGTTCGGCCGTGACGATCTCGACGTCGCTCAGTGACGTCGTCTGGACCCGCCGGCTCACCTCGGCGCGGATGGGGTCAAGCAAGAGCGCTCCGGCCGCGGCGATCCCGCCGCCGATGACGACACGATCGGGCGAGATCACCGTGATCATGTTGCCGATGCCGATCCCGAGGTATCGCCCGACACTCGCGAGTCCGTCCAGGGCTCGTTGGTCGCCCGCACGGGCAGCCACGACCGCCGCCTCGACGGTCTCGGTGCCGCACGCCTCGGCGATCCGGTCCGCCCGGGCGAATGCCTCCAGGCAGCCGCGGTTCCCACAGTTGCACGACGGCCCGTCAGGGTCGATGACATGATGCCCCACCTCGCCAGCCGTCCCGTCGTGACCGAGGTGGACGCGTCCGTCGATCGCGATGACGCCACCGACGCCGGTGCCCAGCGTGAGGCCGACCATCGAGTCGGCGCCCCGGGCCGCCCCGAGTCGCAGTTCGGCCAGCCCGAACGCGGGGGCGTCGTTGATGAGCGCGCACGGGATGCCGAGGGCGGCCGAGACCGGAGAAGCCACGGCGTGGCCGGCCCAGTCGCCCGGCATGTTCACGAGGAATCTGGTCGTGCCGGCCGCCGGGTCGTACAGCCCGGGAACCCCGACGCCCAACGATTCGATCGCCGGCCAGCGCTTGATCGCCGCCCGGGCGGTTTCGGCGATCCGCCCGATGACGGCATCCGGGCCCTCGGCCGACTGCGTGGGGACCTGGCCTCGATCCATGATCCGCCACTCGTCGCCCCCATGCTCCACGGCGGCCCACTTGAGGTTGGTGACCCCCATGTCGATGCCCAGGTGGCACGTCGCGGCGCGAGGACTCACGACACGTCGGCGATCCGTGTGTAGACGGCCGCCACGACCACGATGATGGCGCCGAACAGGATCTGGCGGACCGCTTCGGGCATCTGCATGGCGATCAGCAGGCTGGTCAGGACCGTCAGGATGAGCGCACCGATGATCGTGCCGGAGTAGCCGCCTCGGCCGCCCATGATGGATGTCCCACCGATGACCGCCGCCGCCACGGACGGCAGCACGGACTGCTCCACGAGCGCAAGGCTGGCGGTCTTGACCAGGCCGGCGACCAGGATGCCGGCGATCGCCGCCAGCAGCGCCGACAGGATGTAGAGCGCGAGCAGGACCTGCCAGGCCCGGACCCCAGCCAGCCGGGCCGCCACCGGGTTGTCGCCGACCGCGAACAGCAAGCGGCCGAAGCCGCTAAAGCGCAAGCCGGCGATGATGAGCAGCGCCAGCGGGACGAAGACCAGGAGATTGTTCGGCAGGAAGGGGAGGGTCGTCCCGGAGCCGAGCCACTCGATGACCGCGGGGATCTCCGTTCCGGCCTGGACGACCATCAGCTGGTACACGTTCATGAGTCCCAGGATCACCAGGCCGATGCCCAGGGTCATGATCAGAGGGTGCACCTTGAACACGCCGACGCCGATGCCGTTCGCGATCCCCGCGATGAGGGCGGCGGTGAAGGCCAGGCCGATCGCGACCGCAGGTCCCTGATCGCCCGTCTGGGTGGCCATGATGAACGCCGCCATGGAGGCGACCATCCCGACCGAGAGGTCGATGCCGCCCGTCAGCATCGTCAGCGTCTGGCATGCCGCGAGGATCGCCAGCGGGATCGCGGCCCGGATCGTGACCCCCACCCAGTCGGCGCTCAGGACGCCAGGCCGGACGAGCTCCATGAGGATGACCAGCACGACCAGAAGGGACGCCAGCGGGATCAGCGGGCGATCGCGCAGGAGTCGTCGCAGTCCTGCCAACCCGCCCACTCGGTCGCGGGCCGGGACCATGTCCGCCTGGCTGCTCACGTTCGCGCCCGCCGCATCGTGAGCAGGCTCCCGAACATGACGACCCCGATCAGGATGGCCCCCTGGATGACGGTCGAGAGATTCGAGTTGACGCCGAGCAGGGTCAGGTCGGTTCGCACCAAGGCCAGGATGAAGACCGCCACGATCGGTCCGGCGATGCCACCGCGTCCTCCAGCGAGGCTGACACCGCCCAGGACGACAGCTGCGACTGCAAGGAGCGTGTACGCGCCGGGCACCGGCGTCCCGATCCCAGTCGACGATGTCAGGGCCAGACCGCCGAATGCCGAGAACAAACCACCCAGCATGTAGGCGAAGACCTTCGTCCGCCCGACCGGGAC
>JBKJXL010000009.1:0-4519 GCA_046716225.1 Candidatus Limnocylindrales bacterium
GGCGCTGGATGCTGGACGCTGTGGTGCGCTAGCGGGCGGGCGGCGTGGGTGGCTGGACGGCGCGCCAGCTCGAGGTGGAGCGAGCGGTCCGGACGGACTTCGCCGCCGATGGCCGCGACGATCCGCCACGGCGCGCCGACGGGTGCCCCGCGCTCGCGGACGTGGGCGATCCTCACGAGCTTGTCGGCCTGGCGATGATGATGTCGCCGGCGCCGCTCAACATGAGGTTGCCGCTCGAATCGATCGCCCAGGAGGTGGCGCCCTGCAAGGCCGGCCCGAAGAGCGTCTCCTGCTCGCCGACCGAGCCCTCGCACAGCATCAGCGTCATCGCCAGCATGCCGACCTTGATCGTGCTGCCATCGACTTCATAGGATCCGCTGTACTGGTTACAGCCGGTCGTGCCACTGACGTTCCCATCCGCCCCGAAGGTGATCGTCGGCGGGGACTTCGCGTCGACGAACTCGCCTCCGACGCTCGTGACGGTCCAGGTCGTGCCGGGCAGCGCGGCAGCCACCGCCGACCCGCCCGGGGTGCTGCTGCAGGCACCCAGCGCGAGGGCGACGAGGGGCACGGCGAGGATCGCGAGGGTTCGGTTCATTCGAGCCTCCGTTGGCGCAGCCAGACATTGGATCACGATGGCCAGGATGCCGGTCGCGGCCACCAGTTCCGGTCGAAGTCTCGCACGTGCGGCGGCCAGCGCAAAGGCGATGCCGGTCGTCGAGACCTTCGAGTTCGAGTCGCGCCCTGACGACCGTGAGTCGCCCATTCCTGCGTGAGATGGACGCCCCTGGCACAAGCCGCTCCGCCTGGTTCGAATCGTCGCCTGGGAGTCGCCGATCATTGCGTGAGGCCCCGTGAACAGCGGCCGACCAGTCGCTCGGACACGAATCGTCGACTGGGAGTCGCCGACCCGTGTGATCACCGTAACGCGGACCCCTCGCCAGGGTCAGAGGTTGCCGCGCTTGGCCTGTTCGCGTTCGATGGCCTCGAAGAGCGCCTTGAAGTTGCCGACGCCGAAGCCTCGCGAGCCGTGCCGTTCGATGATCTCGAAGAAGAACGTCGGGCGATCCTGGACGGGGCGCGTGAAGATCTGCAGGAGATAGCCCTCCTCATCGCGATCCGCCTCGATGCCGAGTTCCTCGAGCGTGTCGATCGGCACGCCGACGTCACCGACCCGGTCGGCCAGCGTCGCGTAGTACTCGTGCGGCAGGCCCAGGAACTCGATGCCGCTTTCGCGCAGGCGGCGGACGGTTCCCACGATGTCCTCGGTCCGCAGCGCGATGTGCTGGCAGCCCGGCGAGCGATACCAATCGAGGTACTCCTGGATCTGACTCTTCTTCTTGCCAGCGGCCGGCTCGTTGATCGGGAACTTGACCCGGCCGTTGCCGTTGGTCATGACCTTCGACATGAGCGCCGAGTACTCGGTGTGGATGACCTTGTCGTCATAGTGGATCAGCTGCGCGAAGCCCAGCACATCGCGGTAGTAGTCCACCAACGTGTCCATCTGGCCGAGCTCCACGTTGCCGACGCAGTGGTCCACCTCCTGCAGGGAGAGGCCCCCGGCCGCGGGCGCCGTCGCCTTGATCTTGCGGTAGCCGGGTGCGAAGACTCCGTGGTAGTCGGAGCGATCGACGAAGGAGTGAAGCGTCTCGCCGTACGTTCGGATGGATGACTTGCGGAGGGTGCCATCCTCACCGCCTTCGAGCTCGGAGGGGATGAGCGCTGAGATCGCGCCACGGGACGTGGTCTCACGCCAGGCCGACTCCGCGTCGTCGACGGCGAACGCGATGTCGTGGACGCCATCCCCATGCGCACGGACGTGCTCGGCGATCTCGCCGTCCGGCGTCAGCGGCGCGGTGAAGACGAACCGGATGCCGTTCTGGACCATGACATAGCTGGCGCGGTCGCGAACCTTGGTTTCGAGTCCACTGAACGCCACGGGCGTGAAGCCCCACAGCGCACGGTAGTACGCGGCGGCCTGGCGGGCGTTGCCCACCCAGAACTCCACGTGGTCGATGCCCTTGAGTGGCAGGAAGTCTTCGGCCTTGGCATACGCGTCCGTGTCGATGCGGGCGCCCGCCTGATTGGCCGCGCCGCGCGAGACCGTCTCGGTCATGTCTGCTCCCCTGCTGTGCGGGGTTCGGTGGTCGTGGACGCCCCATGCTACGCCGGTCGTGCGACACTGCCCACTATGACCGACGATGGATTGGTCCAGCGGCTGCACGCCGGTTCGGCGCGACTGGCGGCGACCCGCCCGGGGGTGGTCGCCAGGACACCGTGGCCGCTTGCCGAGCGCTTCGACGATGCCCCGGAAGCGGAATGGGGACCGCCCGAGGTCCTCGCTCACGTCGCCGAGATGATCCCGTACTGGCAGGGCGAGATGGAGCGGATCCTGGCCGGCGCCGGGGGTGGCTCGGACGACCCTGTGTCGTTCGGGCGGGTCGCGACCGACGCCAACCGACTGGGGATCCTCGAACGCGACCGGTCCCTGCCGCCGACCGAGCTGTACGACCGGATCGATAGCGCGCTCGAGCGGTTCGAACGCCGCCTGACCACGCTGACCGCCACCGATCTGGTGCGAACCGGTCGGCACCCGACGCGCGGCGAGATGACGATCGAGGTCATCGCCGACCGGTTCGTCGTGAGCCACCTGGCCGATCACGCCGTCCAGCTCGAGGCGATCCTGGGCCTCGGACCGATGGAGTCCTGAGCCGACGATGTTCATCCTGTACGCGATCCCGATCGGGATCCTCGCCGGTTATCTGATGGGTGGCCGGCTGGAGCGGCTCGGCGACCTCCGGCTACGGTGGGTTCCGCTCGCGCTGCTGGGCCTGCTCATCCAGATACTTCTCTTCTCCGACGCCCTCGGCGTGTCGTTCGGGGACGCATCGCCCGCGATATACGTGGTATCCAACATGCTGGTGTACGCCGCCGTCCTGCCCAACGTCCACGACCCCGGGATGGCCCACGCGGCGGACGGGGCCGGCAGCAACCTCCTGGCGATCGTCGCCAACGGCGGCTACATGCCGGCCGACCCGGAGGCGGTCGCCGCTGTGGGCCTGGGCGGCCCGGGCTACACCAACAGCGTCATCCTGACCGATCCGGTGCTGCCCTTCCTGACCGACATCTTCGCGATGCCACAGTGGATGCCCGCCGCGAACATCTTCAGCATCGGTGACGTCCTCCTTGGCGCCGGGGTGGCGATGAACATCGCGCTGGCGATGCGCCGGCCGGCGGCCGCTGCGGCTCGGTCCACGTCGGGACCACCGACGGGAGCCCCCGACCCGCGTCGCGTCGGGTAGGACCGCGCACGTCACGACCGCGCTGGAACAGCCGTCGGCCATCCGACGAAGGAAGTGGACCTGGAGCGTCAGGTGGACGCGATCCGGAGCCGATCGACGTCGGAGCCGGCACGGAGGGCCAGTTCGTTCGTCCGTTGGTGCCGCTCCGATCCAGCGAGCGGGCGGCGGCCCTCAGTCCTCGGCCGGCGGCCATGCCTGCGCGGCGCACCACGTCCCCAGCATCGCCAGGTGCTTGCGCGTATGGCCATACAGGCAGTCGTACGTCCAGCTCCACCCGTCGGGCGAGCGCAGGTCATCGGTCGATAGGCTCGCGACCGCCGCAAGCATCGCCGCCCGGGACTCGTCGTAGCGGATCAACGTGTCGGCCACGGAGCGCCCGCGCCCGGCCTCGACCATCCGCTCGTTCCAGGCATCGACGCCCTCCTCGGGGTCGGCCAGCCAGTGGCCCCGACGCTGGAACACGTCGATCGCCCGGATCCCTTCCTCGGTCCAGTCAGAGAGGTGGTCGACGTGGTCGCGCAGCGTCCAGCGCGGGGTCAGCTCGTGTGTCTCCCAGCGATCGGCCGGGATCGCCCGGATCAGCCGGTCGAAGTCGGCGGCGATCGCCGAGTCGCGATCGACGAGGTCGGCGTAGTCGGTCGCCCGCGGATCCTCGACGAACGGGTCGCCGTCCACCTGGCGGACGCGCAGCGCCTCGGACCACGTCTCGATGATCCCGAGATGATCGAGGTAGTGGCCGTGGAACGCCATGTACAACCAGCCCCACGGTTCGTCTGCCCGGATGGCGTCGGCAGGAAGCCGCTGGGCCTCCACGAGCAGGGCGCGGCGCGAGGCGTCGAGGCGCGACACGATGCCGTCGCGCGCCATGGTGGTCCACGGCGCTCGATGGCCCTCGTTCCAGCGGTCGAAGTCGCCGTCCCCGAAGTCCGAATCGGCCGGCCACTGGCCGGTCGCCACGGCCCGGGCCGTGTAGGCGGCCGCGACCTCCTGCCACTCCGCGATGTGACCGACATGCTCGGCGAGCGACCAGTCCGGCCCGCCGGCATCCGACGGGGCGGCTCCCGGCAGGTGCCAGGCGGCCTCATCGAGGCCGGCCCACGTCACCAGCAGCCGGTCGTACAGCGCGGCCTCGTCGGCCCACAGGTCGCGTGCGCCGGATCGGAACCGGACGGATCGCACGTCGGTCAGCGGCGCACGACACAGATCCGTCGCGGTCG
>JBKJXL010000010.1:0-3268 GCA_046716225.1 Candidatus Limnocylindrales bacterium
TCGCTGCCGACGTGACCCGGCTCGAGACCGAGGCCACGGCCCCCGCCACCGAGGCGACGACCGCGACGACCGCTGCAGCCGACGCGCGCCGAGCGCTTGACGCGGCCCGCCAGATCGAAGCTGCCGCGACCACCGCGCGGCGACGGGCCGAGGAGACGGAGCGGACCGCCGCCCGTGACCTCGAGTCGGTCGCGCGCGAGGCGGCCTGGCATGGCGCCCAGGTCGAGCGGCTGGCTGGTGAGCTCGGCCGGCATCGCGAGGCGGTGGCGGCCGGCGAGGCGACCGCGACCGATCGAGCCACGACCGCGAAGGAGGCGGGCGACGCGCCCGATGGCGCCGCCCTCGCGATGTGGGAGTCCCGCGCGACCGAACTTCGGGCGACGCGCGATCGCCTGGCCGCGGACCTCGCCTTCGTCGACGCCGCCCGCCGCGATGCCGAGAACCTGCGGGCCCGGACCGAAGCCGGCGTTGCGATGGGCGAGGAGCGTGCCGCCCGAGCGACCCGGGAACTCGAGGCCCTCGACGCGCGGGAGGCATCGCTCCGCCAGGATCGCGACAGGGTCCGCGCGGAGCTGGCCTCGGCCGCCGAGACGGAGGCGACCGCCCGAACCGCGATCCGAGCCCTGCAGTCCGCCGATCTGGAGGATCGGGACCGGCTCGGAGCCGCCGAACGAGCGGCCAGCGCGGCCCGGGAGCGACTTCGCGCTGCCGATGAGCGGTCGCGCGCCGCTGAGCGCTCGGAGCTCGAGACGCGGCTCGGCGCGGATGCCCTCCGCGAGCAGGTCCTGGTCGAGCTCGCCGGCATCGGTGACGTCGGGATCCGGGGTCTGGCGATCGTCGCGCGACTTGATCCGGCCGAACTGACCGAGTCGTCCGATGAGGTGACGTCCGAGGAGACCGCGGCGCTCCAGGCCGCCCTGGACGTGGCGATCGTCGCCTGGGCCGCGGCGCCTCCCGCCGATACGCCACCGGGGCCAGGTCGACTCGCCCAGCTGCGGCGTCGGTTCCACGAGCTCGGCGCGGCCGATCCCGACGCCCCCGAGGACCACGCGGCCCTCAGCGAGCGACTTGCGGCGCTCGAAGCGCAGGGTGACGACCTCCGCACCGCGATCACGAGGACGCGCGAGCTCATCGCCGAGCTCGAAACGCTCATCGCCGACCAGTTCCGGACGACGTTCGCGGCTCTCGAGACGGCCTTCGAGTCCCGCTTCGAGCAGCTCTTCGGTGGCGGCTACGCGAAGCTGTCGCTGACCGACCCGTCGGACCTCGGGTCGACCGGTGTCGAGATCGTCGCGCGACCGCCCGGCAAGAAGCCACAGGCCCTCTCGATGCTGTCAGGCGGTGAACGTGCGCTCACGGCCGTCGCTCTGCTGTTCGCGATGCTCGAGGTCCGGCCGGTCCCGTTCTGCGTGCTGGACGAGGTGGATGCGGCCCTGGACGAAGCGAACATCGGCCGCTTTGCGGACGCGCTTCGGAGCCTGACACACCAGACCCAGTTCATCGTCATCACCCACAACCGCGGCACGATCGAGGCGGCCGATGCCCTCTATGGCGTGACGGTCGGCGACGACTCGGTGAGCCGGGTCATCTCGCTGCGGCTCGACGAGGCCCAGGCGCTGGCCGAACGGGATCGGGGCGACCTCGCCTCGGTGGGCTAGGCGGCGCATGCCCTTCTGGCGTCGGAACCGCGACCAGACTCCACAACCCGCTCCGCCTGAGGTCATCGAGCCGGACCAGGTCGAGCCCGGCTGGGAGCCCGACGCGGCCGACTTCGAGGACCCGGCACCAGCGGCGATCGAGCCCGAACCGAAGGTGATCGAGCCCGAACCCGAGCCGGCGACCCGGAGCGGATTCGATCCGACCGCCTTCCTGGCCGTCGCGCAACCCGGTTCGATCGACGCCGGTCTCGAGCGCACCCGCGGCGGCTTCATGTCGCAGCTGCGCGGCTACCTCGGCGGCGCCGACGGCCCGGCCTGGGACGAGGTCGAGGATACGCTCATCACCGGCGACGTGGGGGCGTCCCTGGCGATCGATGTCGTCGAGCGGGCGCGCAAGCGCCACGATCCCGAAGGCCCGGAGGCGGCCGTCCGCGCCGAGCTTTCGGCCCTCCTCGTGCGCCGTGACCTGGCCTGGGAACCGCGTTCGGCCGTGGCCGGCGGTCCGGCCGTCGTGCTCGTCGTCGGCGTCAACGGGACCGGCAAGACGACGACCATCGGCAAGCTCGCGACCCGCTACAGCGCGGAGGGCAGGGTGGTCATCCTGGCCGCTGCCGACACGTTCCGGGCCGCCGCCATCGACCAGCTCCGCATCTGGGCGGACCGCTCCAAGGTGCCGATGATCGCCCATGCGCCCGGCGCGGACCCGGGGGCCGTCGTGTACGACGCGCTCGATGCCGCCGTCGCCCGCGGCGCCGATCTCGTCATCGCCGATACCGCCGGACGGCTCCACACCAAGTCGAACCTCATGGACGAGCTGACCAAGATCCGCCGGATCATCGACAAGCGGCTTCCCGGCACCGAGCCGGAGACCCTCTTCGTCCTCGATGCGACGACCGGCCAGAACGGCCTGGCCCAGGCCGTGGCCTTCCATGAAGCGGTCGGGCTGACCGGGATCGTGCTCACGAAACTCGACTCGACGGCCAAGGGCGGCATCGTCTTCGCCATCGAGCACGCCCTCGACGTACCGGTCCGCTTCGTCGGGGTCGGGGAGGCCGCAGGCGACCTGATCGTCTTCGACCCCGACGCCTTTGTCGAGGCGCTCTTCGCGTAGCCAGCCTCAGCCGCCGACCGGCTGATCGCGCTCGACGTCCGCCACGATCTCCGCTGGCGAGCGATCCTCCGCCACCGGGAGCACGTGGAGCGTCCGGACCGGCGACCAGTACAGGATCGCGGCGCCGAGCAGCCCGCCAAGCGGGGCCAGCCAGGCGGTCGCGCGGAGTCCGATGACCTCCGCCAGCAGCCCGGCGCCGAGGGTGGCGGCAAGCTGGGCGACGACGGCGGCGACATGGAACGTGGAAGTGACCCGCCCCAGCGCGCGGTCGTGGACGAGCGTCTGACGGACGGAGACCTCGGTCACGTCGTAGACGGTCACCGCAGAGTCGGCGACGAGTTGCTGCATGACCAGGCACAGGATGGCCACGAGCGGCAGGCCGGCCGGCGCCAGCGGGATGAACGCGTTGCCGATCGCCGACAGCAGCATCGCGACGATGGCCACACGCCCGATGCCCCAGCGCTTCGTCGCCCGCGTGGCGATGACCGCACCGATGAAC
>JBKJXL010000011.1:0-3378 GCA_046716225.1 Candidatus Limnocylindrales bacterium
TCCGCACACCGCGATCGCCGGCCTCGTGCCCAGGGTCGCTGTCAACAACGTCCCCGAACACCACATCTAGGTCCGACCCGATTCGTGGCCCCCTTGCTCGCGCTCGCATCGGCCTTCGGCTACGGCCTGGGCGACTTCATCGCCGGGATGCTCTCGCGCCGGGTCCACTACGCGGTCGTGGCCGTCGTCGCCGGCGTCGCCGCGCCGCTTGTGATGGTCATCGCGATCCTCCTGGCCACACCCGTGGTTCCCACAGTGGACGCATTGCTCTGGGGAGCGGCCAGCGGCGTCGGCACCGGGCTGGGTTCGCTGGCGCTCTTCCGAGGGCTGGGACGGGGCCGGATGGGCGTGGTCGCACCGGTCAGTGCGATCACGGCCGCCACCCTCCCGGTGATCCTCGGCGTCGCGCTTGGCGACCGGCCCGCCATCGCGGCCTGGGCCGGCGTCTTCCTGGCCCTCCCGGCGATCTGGCTGGTATCGGCGCCCGATCGTGACACTGAGGTCGGACCCAGTGATGGTCCAAGGATCGCCACGAGCGTGTCCGACGGCCTGCTCGCCGGTGCCGGGTTCGCGCTCCTGTTCATCGGGTTGAAGCTCGCCGGCGACGGTTCCGGCTTGTGGCCGGTCCTCGCCAACGGGCTGGCGGCCCTGCCGATCATGGTGGTCGCGCTCGTCGCGGCCCTGCTGACGATCGAGCGGCGGCGCCCATCGTCGCGCGACCTGGCCGGCGCGTTGGCCGTGGGACTGATCGGAGCCGCCTCCTCGGTGGCCTACTTCCTCGCGACGCACGCCGGCCTGCTCTCGATCGTCGTCGTGCTGACATCGCTCTATCCGGCGGTGACCGTGCTCCTCGCGGTCGTGGTCGCCCACGAGCCGGTCGGCCGTAGGCAGATGATCGGCCTGGTCCTCGCGAGCGTCGCGATCGCCCTGATCGTGCTCTGATGTTGACAGGCTCTGACGGCGAGCGGATGATGGCCACATCGTGGATGCACATCTGTACCATACAAACGTGCCCAGCGCGCGACCGGACGTGGATCACTCGTGAGCGACTTCGAGCAGCTGGTTCGGGTCAGCCGGCTGTACTACGAGCTGGGTGAGACCCAGAACGCGATCGCAGAGCTCATGGGCGTCACGCGGCCGCAGGTCTCGAAGCTCCTGAAGCGGGCGCGGGCCGAGGGGATCGTGGAGATCCGGATCATCGACTCGACGACCGCCACGAGCCCGGCCGGCGACGCGCTGCGACGCAGCTACGGCCTGGATGCGGTCCACCTTGCACCGACGATCGCCGGTCCGGAGGATCTGACCCGGCGCATGGTCGGTCGCCTGGCCGCCCAGGTCCTGCGGGCGACGGTCCGCGACGGTGCGATGATCGGGGTGGGGGACGGAGCGTCCGTGTCTGCCACCGCGGACGCCTTCGAGGAGACTGCCGGCCCTGTGGCTGCCACCGTCGTGCCGCTGTGTGGCGGCCACTGGTCCACCGGCCCGGAGCGCGAACCCTATCGTCGGATCGCCGAAGCCCTCGGCGCACAGCCGCGCGGCCTGATGGCGCCGGGTCTCGTGGACGATGCGGCCACCAGGGATGCCCTCGTCGCGCACGCCGGTGTTCGGGCGGTCGTGGACCTGTGGGATCGGCTCGATGTCGCGCTGTTCGGGATCGGGGGTCCGTCATGGAGCGTCGCGGCCGTCGGGGCGGAGACGGAACGGCAGCTTGAGTCGGCCGGGGCCGTCGGCGAGGTCCTGATCGCGCCGTTCGATCTTGACGGTCGGTTCGTCTGCCCCGCCCTGCGTCAGCGGGTGATCGCGTTCGATGCCCGCGCCCTCGGGCGCGTCCCGGTCGCCGTCGGGGTGGCCTCCGGCGAAGCGAAGGTTCGAGCGATCCTGGGCGCCCTTCGAGCCGGCGTCGTTCGAACCCTGGTCACCGATGTCGCGACCGCCGAGGCTGTCGTCGCGCTCGATGCCGAGACGCTGGCGCCATGAGTCGGACCGTCGCCGGGCGCACGCCCGCCATCCTGGGCATCGATCTCGGGACCAGGGAGGTGAAGGCCGGTCTCGTCACGCTCGACGGGGAGTTGCTGGGACTCGCTCGGGCCGGCTACGGGCTGGACGTGGGTCGTCATCCCGGCTGGGCCGAGCAGGACCCGGGTGCCTGGTGGTCGGCCGTGGTCTCGGCGGTCCGCGCGTTGCGCATCCACGAGGTCTGTGAGGTCGTCGCGATCGGCGTGGACGGGCACGGGCCAACGCTCGTCGCCGTGGACGCTCGCGGCGAGGCGACGCGACCCGCGATCACCTGGCTCGACACACGGTCCATCGCCGAGGCCGACGAACTCGCCGCGCTGACCGGCGTCCGAGGCTGGGTCCTCGCCGGGTTGCCCGCCGCGCTCTGGGTGGAGCGCCACGACCGCGCCGCCGCCGACGCGACGCGCTGGTACCTCTCGACCTGGGAGTGGCTGGCGTTTCGGCTCACAGGCGAGGCCGTGTCGCCGCTGACCCCCGATCAGGCGGTCCCGGACCGCGCTGTCGTGGCCGCGGCGGGGATCCCGCACGACCGACTGCCGCCGACCGGCGAAACAGGCACGTCGGTGGGGCGACTGACCGATGCCGCCGCGGATGCGCTGGGACTCGACGCGGGGATCCCTGTCGCCGGCGGCACGGTCGATGCCTTCGCGAGCTATCACGGCGCGGGTCTGCTTCGAGCGGGCGATGCCTACGACCCGGGCGGCTCAGCGGGCGGCTTCGGGGTCTACTGGGACCGCCCCGTGGAGGTGCCGGGCGGCTTCGTCACGCCAGCGCCGCTCGCCGGCCACTACAGCGTGGGTGCTGCGATGGCGGCCACCGGCCGGGCGCTCGACTGGTATCGCGACGCGATCCTGGGCGACACGATCTCGACCGATGTCCTCCTCGCCGAAGCCGCCGCGACCCGGCCCGGCGCCGATGGGCTCCTGTTCCTTCCGTACCTCGCGGGCGAACGGTCGCCGATCTGGGACCCGGAGGCACGCGGCGTGCTTGCCGGGCTGACCCTGTCGCACGGTCGGGGCCACGTCGCCCGGGCGATCCTGGAGGCCTCGGCGCTGGCGATCCGGCACGTCGCGGCGCCCATGCTCGCGGCCGGCGTCGAAGTCCGCGAGATGCGTGTCTGCGGTGGACCAGCCCAGAGCGAGCCATGGAACCAGATCAAGGCGGACGTCACCGGTTTCACGGTCGCGGTGCCGGGCGTGCTCGAAACGGCCGTGCTGGGCAGCGCGATCCTGGGCGCGCTCGCCGTGCGCGCCCATCCGAATCTCCCGACGGCGATCGAAGCCATGACACGCGTCGACCACCGACTCGAGCCGAACCACGCATTCGCCGAGCTCTACGCACGCCAGTACGAGGCGTACGTGG
>JBKJXL010000012.1:0-4084 GCA_046716225.1 Candidatus Limnocylindrales bacterium
GCCGCGGGCCGCCCGGCAGGACAACCGGTACCGCGACTATGGTGACGCTGATGTCGAGCACCTGCGCCTCCTGATCGAGCTGCGGCGGCTGGACGTGCCACTCGAGGACGCGGCGCGGATCGCCGGCTGGTGCCACTCGGGTCATTGCGCCGAGTCGACTGACGCGTTGCCCTCGCTCATCACCGACCGACGAAGCGCGATCTCCGAACGGATCGCCGGCCTGCAGGCGCTCGACGCGCGGCTGGCCGACCTCCAGGGTCACCTCGCCCGGAACGTCCGAAAGCTCGCTGTGGTCGGGTTCGATGGACCCTGCTGCGACGCCGCGAGTGCCGTGGTCGGCACGGCCGAGGCGACGTGTGCCTGCTGTGCGGGTCACGACTGAACGATCCGCGGGTGTTCGAGCGTCGACAGGGTGTGGTAACGGATCTCTGAGACCCGCGTCGTACTGGGTGCGTGGAGGCACCGCAAATCGGGCGGTGAGGGCTGGATAAGGCCCTTCCGCTATGGTCTCGGAGACGCCCGCCGCGTACCCTCGGGGACTCGCGGGAGGACGACGAGATCGGACATCGACGATCACTGGGGTGGACGCGCGTCGGGTCGATCGCCAGCGCGCTGACGATCCTCTCCAGCGTGGCCCTCAGTGCGCCGTTCGCGGCAGCGCCCGTCGCCGCGGCCGAGGCGCCCGTTCCCCGCGTGGTCATCGTGGTCGGCCCATCCGGCGCGGCGACGGACCGGTATCGCGCGGAGGCCCGAGATGCGGCGGCGGTCGCCCGTCGATACACCGCGGATGTCACGGAGTTGTACTCCCCGAACGCCACCTGGCCGGCCGTCCGGCAAGCCCTCCAGGGCGCGAGCGTCGTCATCTACATGGGCCACGGGAACGGCTGGCCAAGCCCGTACCGCGACGCCCTGTACCCACCGACGCAGAACGGCTTCGGGCTCAACGCGGTCACCGGTGGCAGCGACTTCGAGCACCAGTACTTCGGTGAGGCCGTCGTCGCAAAGCAGGTCCGCCTCGCAACGGACGCGGTCGTCCTGCTGCACCACCTGTGCTATGCGAGCGGCAACTCGGAGCCGGGCGTGGTCGAGGGGTCGCTCGCCGCCGCGAAACAGCGCGTGGACAACTTCGCGGCGGGGTTCGTGCGGGCGGGTGCCTCGGCCGTCATCGCCGACGCGTACGCCAGCCCCACCGCGTACCTGGCCTTGGTGCTGGGCGGCCGCCGGTCCATCGACACGATCTGGCGTCGCGCGGCCAACGCCAATGGCCATGCCTTTGCGTTCGAGAGCCGGCGAAGCCCCGGGTTCATCGCCCAGATGGACCCGGAGCAGGAGACGTCCGGCTTCACCCGCTCCATCGTCCTTCGTGCCGGCCTGACCACAGCCGACGTTCGCGCCGGCGCCAGAGGGGGTGGCACGCGCTCCGGGTTCCAGGTCGGTCCATCGGTCCCCAGCCTGGCGGCCAGCCCGGTCCGCTTCGGATCACCGGACATCGCGGCTCGACCCACCGCCGGCAGCGTCGTGCGCCTGGACCTGCCGCTCAAGAAGCCCGACGGGCTCAAGCTGCTCACCGGGGTCCAGGCCAGCGTCCGCTGGGATGTCGTGGATCTCCGTACGCCACCGGGTGCGCCACCCCGGCCCCGCTCCACCCCGACGCCGGAGGTCTCGCTCGAGGGATCCCCGGACGAGCTCGCTCCACCGCCGGTCGAGCCGATCGAGCCGCTCCCGCCACCGGAGTCGGTGGACCTGGTCGTCGCCGAGCGACCGGGCGACATCGTCGCGCCGCGAACCATCAAGGTCCGCTCATCGGGTCTGTCCCTGCCCGTCACCACACCAGCGGCGGCCGGGACCTACCGCCTCACCGTGACCCTGCACGATGCGAACAGCGTCGCCTTCGATGCCGCGACACAGGCGATGCTCCCGACGCTCGTCGTGCGGGTCACCGGCGCCATCGACGGCGAGATCCTCGCCGCGCCCGCGATGACCCTGACGGCCGGCAGCGCGGTCGAGCTCCCGGTCCGGGTCGCCAACCTCGGGACGGACGCCTGGGGCACGCCGGCGGTGCTGGATCCCATCGGCGACCCGGAAGGAGATCCAGCCACATACGCAACCATCGTCGGCTGGTGGTTCCCCTCGGGCAGGCCGGTGGTTGCGACGGACCTGCCGCCGGCGATCGCGCCGGGAGCCACGATCGACGCGTCGGTCGCGGTGATCGTGCCGCGAACGCCCGGTGTCCACACGTTGCTGCTTGACGTCGTGACGCCGGACGGCAAGTCGCTCATGGCAGCCGGCGTCGGTCCGACACTCATTCGCATCATCGCGGTGGCGTCCCGTTAGCCCAAGGGCCTAGGAAGCAGCGGCCTCGCGGGCCTCGACGCGTAGTTTCGCCAGGTACGCTGAGGCAGCCTTGTAGTCCGGCCAGGTCACGTCGTGCTCGTAGGCAGCGGGTGTCTCGGACAAGCGATGTCGGTCGTCGACGAGGATCGCCCGGGAGCCGGCGGCGACCTGCAAGGCCCGATCGAACGTCAACAGCGAGCCGTCGACCGCGTGCGCCAGGGCCAGGTACATGGCGTCGTATGGCGTGACGCCATGACGCTCCGCGAAATCGATCGCCGAGAGCAACGTCGGCCGGTCAAGATCGACCGTCTCAAGTTCGAGCCGATCCAATGCGTAGATGGCTTCGAATACCTCGGCGGTCGTCCGGCGATGCCTGCGCACGAGGGAGTTCGCGACTTCCAACCAGAAGTGCGACGGGACGACACTGCGAGCTCCGGAGCGCGTCTGGTCGTGCAGGTGGCGCCGGGCGGCTGGTCCGTTTTCCTGGGCAAGGACGATGGCGATGGCCGCCGACGCATCTATGATCATTGGCCGCCGGGCCATCACTCGTCACTCCCGCCCGGACCGGGCGGCTCGTTCGATACGCTCGGCTCGGCGCTCGTGGTCCTGGCGAATCCACTCGGCGTCCGTCAGTCCGTCGTCCGGAGGCGGGTACTTCTCACGCATCTCCTTGCCGAACTCGACGAGGCGATCCAGCGCGGCGAGTCGCCTGGCGATGACCTCCTCGCGATCGGGCTCCAGTCGCTCGCCCTCTTCGACTGAGACCAGGTACGCCAACGGCCGGTGGTCGCGCTCGATCAGGATCCGCTCGCCGGCCGAGGCCGCGTCCAGGATCTCGCCGAGGCGCTTGCGCATGTCCATCGCCGTCACGGTTCGCATAGTCGGTCATGATACTCACCTATCATGATGCGTCAAGGGATTACGCTTCGCCTAGATGGTCGAATCGAATGCGATCCCCGGCTTCCTCCCGAGCGTGCATGGGCTGCACTTCCCGAACCGGTTCCCGCCGGGTCCCACGCTCCGCCTGGGCCCGCTCGACCCACGCATCGTCGGGATCGGCGACGCATCCGCGGGGTTGTGCGGTGGCATGAGCTGGCTCGTGCGCGAACGCTTCGAAGACGGACGACCCATCGATCCCGATACCGTCCCGCCCGCGAACGCTTCCCCGCTGTTCCAGGCGTTGGTCCGTCGCCAGGTGCTGTCGCTGGACTGGCTTCGAACGCCGCTCAAGTTCTGGCGGATCGGGGCGATGCCGCCTGAGCACGCGAGCCTGCGAGCCCGGGACATTGAGTGGCCGCGGATCCGTGCCGACATCGACGCCGGGCGACTCTCGATGGTCGGCCTCGTCCGCCACCACGGCCGCAGCCCCTGGCGCCTGACCCAGAGCCACCAGGTCCTGGCGTACGCCTACGAGACCAACGGCGACGAGGTCACGATCCGCATCTACGACCCGAACCTCCCGGATCGTGACGACGTGGTCGTCAGCGAGGAGCGGTTCTTCCGGTTGCCGTAGCGTCGCTCGCGACCAGGGCCTCGGCCCGGAGCCTCGCGAGATATGCCGACGCGTTCCTGTAGTTCGGCCACGTCACCGCGTGTTCATACGGCACCGGAGCGTCATGGAGCCGCCGACCCTGACCAAAGGTGATCGCGCGCGAGCCTGCCGCCGTGGCCAGGGTCATGTCCAGCGTCGCGAGCTGGCCGTCGACCGTCTCGGCCAGGGCGAGATACATCGCGTCGTATGGCGTCAGGC
>JBKJXL010000013.1:0-13876 GCA_046716225.1 Candidatus Limnocylindrales bacterium
GAACTGGAGCACGTCGCCGCGGTCCTGCATCCCAAGTTCGGGGCCCCCACGCGAGGTCGCGTCGGCGGTGTGTCGATCCTGCCATCGGTCAAGAAGCGGGCCGCCATGGGGGCCACCCTGGACATCCCGGTCCACCACATCAAGGCGATGCTGGTCCGCTCGCACTTCGATGCCGTCGAGATCCGGGTGCCGGACGCGCCCGGTGCCGACGAACTCCTGCTCGCCCTGGCCGTGACCAACGGCGGCCGACCGTTCGCCCGGGTCGGCGGGTTGCTGGCGGCTGACGCCGTCGGCGAAGACGGCCTCCACTGAGCGGCGCCGCGTGCGCACGCTGATCACCGGGATCGGCCAGGTCGTCTCCGGCGACATCGCCCGACCCCTGCTGGACGCCGACTCGATCGTCATCGCCGACGGGCGGTTCGAGGCCATCGGGCGTGGGCTGGAGGCCGATGCCGAAGTCGTCATCGATGCGCACGGGACCACGGTCGTGCCGGGCCTCATCGACTCACATGCCCATCCGGTCTTCGGTGACTACACGCCCCGTCAGCGGACCGTGGACTTCATCGAGTCGTCGCTGCATGGCGGCGTCACGACGATGATCTCGGCCGGAGAGGTCCACCTGCCCGGCCGGCCGAAGGACATCGTCGGGCTGAAGGCGCTCGCGATCGCCGTGAACCACAGCTACGCGAACGTCCGTCCGGGCGGGGTGAAGGTCCGCGCCGGCGCGCCGATCCTGGAACTCGGGATGGTCGAGACGGACTTCGTCGAGATGGCGGCCGCGGGAGTCCGGTTGATCGGGGAGATCGGGCTCGGGTCGGTCAAGTCGGGCTCCGACGCCGCCCCGATGGTCGCCTGGGGCCGGGCGAACGCGATGATCTCCACCTACCACACCGGCGGCCCCTCACTCCCGGGATCGGGCGCGATCGGTGCGGACGAGGTCCTCGAGGCGAACCCGCACATCGCCGGGCACATCAACGGCGGGACGACGTCGCTGCCGGAGCGCGACATCGCCCGGCTGGTCGAGAGCGACTCGGGCGTCGCCCTGGAGCTGGTCCACTGCGGCAACGGCCGGACGGCGCTGGTCGCCCTCGGTGCAGCGGCCGAGGCCGAGGCGCTCGGACGGGTCATCCTCGGCAATGACGCGCCGTCGGGGACCGGCGTCGTGCCGCTTGGGATCCTGCGGCTGATGGTTCACCTCGCGTCCCTGGGTGGCGTGGCGCCGGAGACCGTCGTCTGCCTCGCGACCGGCAACACCGCGCGAATCCACGCGCTGGACGTCGGGGTGCTGGCCCCGGGCAACGCGGCGGACCTGTGCATCGTGGATGCGCCGGTCGGATCCGTCGCGGACACGGCGCTCGGCGCGCTCGCCAACGGCGACCTGTTCGGGATCTCCATGGTCCTCGTCGACGGCGTGCCGATCATCGGCCGCAGCCGGAACACCGCGCCGGCGACCCGGGCCGCGGAGGTCGTCAAGGGAGCCGCGGTCGGCGGAGGCGGGCACTGATGCGATTCGGCCTTCGGCTACCCAGCTTCGCGCTGGGGGAGGACACCGCCAGCCTCGCCGAGATGGGCGCGTACCTCCGTCACGCCGAGGACCTCGGGTTCGAGAGCGCGATGCTCATCGACCACCTGCTGGTGGCGCCCCCGGCGTATCGGACGACGTGGCTGGAGCCCGTCTCGCTACTCTCAGCGCTCTCCGGCGTGACACGCACGATCCGGCTGGGCACGCTCGTCCTGGTCCTGCCGTTCCGTGATCCCGTGGCGTTCGCCAAGGAGTGGGCGACGCTGGACGTGTTGTCGGGCGGCCGGTCCATCCTGGGCGTCGGCGTCGGCTGGCACGAGGGCGAGTTCGCGACGCTGCGCATCCCGTTCAAGGAGCGTGGCCGGCGCATGAACGAGATGCTCGAGGCGATCACCGCATTGTGGGCCGGCGACCACGTGACGTACGAGGGCCAGTTCTACCGGTTCGAGAACCTGTCGCTGGAGCCCAAACCCAGGCAACGACCTCATCCGCCCATCTGGATCGGCGGCGGGACCCAACCGTCCGAGAAGATCTACGGCCAGACCGTGGACACGATCCGGCCGGTGCTGCGGCGGATCGCGAAGTACGCCTCCACCTGGGTGCCGCACTCTTCGGCGACCGCGGAGATGGTCGCGTCCGATTGGGCGATCATCCGGGAGGAGATGACGGACTTGGGGCGCGATCCGAACGAGATGACCAAGGTCTATTCGAACTTCATCCACGTCCTCCGGCCCGGCGAGGCACCCGAGACGGCGACCGCCAGGTTCCAGGTGTATTCGGGGATGGATCTGCCCTACTGGCAGGAGTTCTACCTGCTCGGCGAGGCGGAGCCGCTGGCGGAACGGATCCGCGGCAAGATCGCGGCCGTCGGCGGCGTGGAGCACGTGATCCTCAATCCGCTCGACTGGAGCCACGAGACGCTCGAGATGCTCGCGTCGGACGTCCTGCCGCTCATCCGGGACTGATCGCGCGCCGATGGGCAGCTACCTGCGGCCGACCGAGCTGGACGAAGCGCTGGTCGCGCTCGCGGCCAGCCCGCGGATGCTGCTCGCCGGTGGGACGGATGTCTACCCGGCCCGCGTCGGACGGCCGGTCGACGACGACATCCTGGATGTCACTGGATTACCCGATCTGCGGGCGATCACGACCACCGACGGGACCTGCCGTATCCCCGCCCTAGCGACCTGGACGGACCTCGTGCGCGCCGATCTCCCGGCGCGGTTCGACGGGCTCAAGGCGGCGGCCCGGGCCATCGGTGGGCTGCAGATCCAGAACCGGGGCACGATCGTCGGCAATATCTGCAACGCGTCGCCGGCGGCGGACGGGCTGCCGAACCTGATCGCGCTGGACGCCCGGATCGAACTGACCTCGACCGCCGGGCGACGCGAGGTGCCTGCGGGCGAGTTCGTCACCGGGAACCGCCGGACCGTTCGACGGTCGGATGAGCTCGTGTCCGCGGTCCTCGTGCCGGTCCCGAACGGTGACGCGCGGTCCACGTTCCTGAAACTCGGTTCACGGGCCTATCTCGTCATTTCGATCGCGATGGTCGCGGCGATGGTGGAGCTCGACCCGGATGGCCGGGTGTCGAGCGCGCGGATCGTCGTGGGCGCCTGCTCCGAAGTGCCGCAGCGGATCCCGGCGGCCGAGGCCAGGCTGATCGGTCGCGTGCCGTCGAACGACGTGGCGGACGAAGTCGCTGCGGATGACCTGGCCGACCTGACCCCGATCGATGACGTCCGCGCGCCGGCGACCTATCGACGCGAGGCGGCCGTGGTCCTCGTGCGTCGCGCCATCGCGAGCCTCGCGCCATGACCGGGCCGATCCCCTTCCGCGTCAACGGTGCCGAAGTGGCGGTGCTGGGCGACCCGATGCGCCGCCTGACCGAGGTCCTGCGCGACGACCTGGGCCTGACCGGGACGAAGGTCGGTTGCGATGCCGGCGACTGCGGCGCCTGCACCGTGCGGCTCGACGGCGAGCCCGTATGCGCCTGTCTCGTGCCGCTCGGCCAGCTCGCCGGTCGCGACGTGGCCACGGTCGAAGGGCTGGCCGATGGGGGGCGGCTGCGTCCCGTACAGACGGCCTTCCTGTGCACCGGTGCCGCCCAGTGCGGGATCTGCACCCCGGGCATGCTCATGGCGTCCGAGGCCCTGCTGGACCGCCATCCCGACCCGACCGAGGCGCTGGTCCAGGACGCACTCGGTGGCGTGCTGTGCCGGTGTACCGGCTATCGCAAGATCGTCGAAGCCGTCCGAGGCGCGTCGGCGTTCGCGGGCGGCGCGGGTGCCGTGGATGCGCCCGGTGCCGGCACCGCGGTCGGGGCCCGGATCGCCCGAGTCGATGGCGTCGACCAGGTCACCGGGGCCACGCGGTTCGGGGCGGATGAGGCGCCCACCGGGGCCTTGAGCCTCCGGGCCGTCCGGTCGCCGCACGCGCACGCCCGATTCAGGATCGGCGATCTCGCCGGACTGTACGCCGCCCATCCGGGCCTCGTCCGGGTCCTCACGGCGGCCGACGTACCCGGCGTCAACCGCTACGGGATCTACGCGACGGGCAAGGACCAGCAGGTCCTGGCCGATGGGTACGTCCGCTACCGGGGCGAAGCGGTCGCCGCCCTGGTCGGCGCTGCCGAGACCGTGGCCGGCATCGCCGATGACGACCTTCCGATCGACTGGGAGCCGCTCCCGCCACTGGTCGAGCTGGACGAAGCCGCCGACCCAGGCGCGGTCCAGCTCCATGATGGGTCGCCGGGCAACGTCCTCGCCGCAGGTCGCGTCGCGCGCGGCGACGTCGAGGCGGCCCTCGCCTCGTCTGCGGTGGTCGCCACCGGGACGTTCGAGACCGTCCATGTCGAACACGCCTACATCGAACCTGAAGCAGGCTACGCCGAGCGTCACGGCGATCGGATCGCGGTCTACGCCTCGACCCAGACGCCGTACATGGATCGCGACGAGATCGCCCTGATCATGGGCCTCGAGCCCGACCGGATCCAGGTCGTCCCCAGCGCGTGCGGCGGCGGGTTCGGCGGGAAGCTGGACCTCTCACTCCAACCGCTCGTCGCGATGGCGGCCTGGCTGCTGGACCGTCCCGTCCGCTGTGTCTTCACCCGCCCGGAATCGATGCGCGCGACGACCAAGCGGCACCCGGCTCGCATCACGGCGTCGCTCGGCTCGGATGCCGACGGGCGACTGACCGCCATCGACTTCCATGCCGACTTCGATACCGGCGCCTATGCGTCGTGGGGCCCGACGGTCGCGAACCGGGTACCCGTCCATGCCAGCGGGCCGTACGTCGTCCCGACCGTCCGGGCCACGAGCCGCGCGATCTACACGAACGGTCCCATCGGCGGCGCGTTCCGTGGATTCGGGGTGCCGCAGGCGGCGATCGCCCAGGAGGCATTGCTCGACGATGTGGCCGAGCAGCTGGGGATGGATCGGCTCGAGATCCGGTTGGCGAACGCGCTGCGGGTCGGGTCCGTGACGGCGACAGGTCAGGTGCTCAGCGCGAGCGCCGGGCTGGGCGCGTGCCTCGAGGCCCTTCGGCCCGCATGGGTCCGGGCGACCGCGGACGCGGCGACCACCAATGCCATCGACGATGGACGACCGACCCGACGGGGGTTCGGCATCGGGGCGATGTGGTATGGCATCGGTAACACGTCCCTCCCCAACCCATCGACGGTCCGCATCGGTCTCCGGCGCGACGGCTCATATGTGCTGTTCAGCGGCGCCCAGGAGATCGGCCAGGGCTCGAACACCGTCCTGACCCAGATCGCTGCGGATGCGCTGGACGTCCCGCTCGGCCGGATCCAGCTCGTGACCGGCGACACGGATCGCACACCGGACGCGGGCAAGACGTCCGCGTCACGCCAGACGTTCGTCTCGGGCAACGCCACCAAGTCGGCGGCCGAGGACCTGCTTCGCCTGATGGAGATCTCAGGACCGGACCTCTCCATGCTCCCGGAAGACGAGACTCGCTGCGTCCTGGTGGGGACCGGCTCGTACGACCCGCAGACGACGCCACTGGATGCCGAAGGCCAGGGCATCCCCTACGAGACGTACGGCTTCGGCGCCCAGATCGCCGAGGTGGACGTGGACCTGGAGCTCGGCACGACGATCGTCCGCCGGATCACGGCCGCCCATGATGTCGGTCGTGCGATCAACCCGATGCTGGTCGAGGGCCAGATCCACGGCGGGATCGCGCAGGGCCTCGGCCTGGCGCTCATGGAGGCATACGTCGCAGGCCGGACGGACAACCTCCACGACTACCTGATCCCGACGATCGGGGACGTGCCTCCGATCGAGTGCATCCTCGTCGAGGATGCGGAACCGGCCGGCCCGTATGGCGCCAAGGGCGTCGGCGAGCCGGCCCTGATCCCGACGGCGCCGGCCATCCTGGGCGCCATCCGCGATGCGATCGGCGTCAGGATGGATCGCGTGCCCGCGACTCCGGCACGCGTCCTCGAGGCGATCAGTCGATCTCGAAGACGACCGTGACGGACGCCTGGACATCCTGCGTCCCGGGCTGGACCGCGGTGGCCCTATCGAGCACCGCCGCACCGTACGCGTAGGGCGTGGGATACGACCCAGGCGACTCGGTGATGGCGATCACCCCACCAAGCGACACCCCGGCAGCCGACGCCATCGCCTGGGCGCTCGTGCGGGCCTTCGAGATCGCTGCCGCTCGAGCCTGGTCCATGGCCGCATCCGGATCGCTGACCTCGAACCACAGTCCGTTCACGTCGGTCGCGCCTTTTGACATGGCCGTATCGATGGCGTCGCCGGCCTTGTCGAGATCGCGCACCGTGACCTGGAGCTGTTCGCTCATCCGATAGCCGACGATCTTCGTCGACGAGCCGTTGGCGTACTGCGGACTCAGGTCGATCGACGTCGTGCGGATGTCCTTCTCGTCGATGCCGAGCGCCTTGAGGCTGCCGATGATGGCGTTCATCGCGGTATTCGCGGCGGCGCGCGTCGCCTTGACCGTCGGCTTCGTGACGGTCACGCCCACCCCGACGCGGGCGACGTCCGGGACCAGGGTCACGGAACCCGATGCCGAGACCGTGATGGTGTGGGGCGTTTCGCCATCGATGGTGGGAGCTCCGACGGCCGGGCCGGGCCTGACAGCGAGGGCCGCGACGGCCACGACAAGGGCGCCAAGCGCCAGGGCGCCGGCGGTGCGGATTGGCTGGGACATGAGCGGATCCCCTTCGCCTCTGAGGGCTGCGGCCGCGGGATGGCGGCGTCAGCGCGGAGACGGACGGGGAGGGTACGGGGTTCCCGCGAAGGGTGGCGACTCCCGGGCGCCTCAGGTCCCCCGGCACCCAGGAGTCATGAGAAGACGCTCGCAGCGCGATGCCGATGCGGCCATGGGCCGATGGTCCTGACGGCGAGCGCCGGAGCGCTGGTGCGTCCCGGCACACCCGAACGCTGGTCTATGCTCATGGCCCTGCCACTGAGTCCGGAGTCGTGACTGGCGTGATCTGCTCGAACTGCGGCACCGAGAACGGGACCGGCGCAAAGTTCTGCATGGAATGCGCCACTCCGCTGGCGGCAACGTGCCGGAGCTGCGGCGCATTTAATCTGCCCGGCGCCAAGTTCTGTTCCGAATGTGCCACGCCGTTGGTCGCGGGCATCCCGGGACCGAGTGCCGCATCGCCGCCGGCCGGCGTCACGACCACCCTGGAGCCGGTCGCGGAGCGTCGCGTCGTCAGCGTCCTGTTCGCCGACCTGGTCGGGTTCACGTCGTTTTCCGAGGGCCGCGACTCCGAGCAAGTCCGGGAGCTCCAGACGCGCTACTTCGAGATGGTCCGCGAGATCATCGCCAGGTATGGCGGCACGGTCGAGAAGTTCATCGGCGACGCCGCGATGGCCCTCTGGGGTGCGCCGATCGCACGGGAGGACGACGCTGAGCGTGCAGTCCGGGCGGGCCTGGACCTGGTCGACGCGATCCGTGGGCTTGGTCCCGGGATCGAAGTCCGCGTCGGGATCCTGACCGGGGAGGCGACCGTGACCCTGGGAGCCGAGAACCAGGGGATGGTGGCCGGAGACATCGTCAACACGGCCAGCCGATTGCAGAGCGCGGCCACGCCGTCCACGGTCCTCGTGGGTGAGGCGACCCAGCGGTCGGCCGCCGGGTCGATCGTCTTCGAGGCGGCCGAGGACCAGGTCCTCAAGGGCAAAGTCAGCCCGGTCCCGGCCTGGCGCGCGATCCGAGTCGTGGCGCGTCGCGGCGGCGTGGGGCGGTCCGAGGCGCTCGAGGCGCCATTCGTCGGACGCGATGAGGAACTACGGCAGCTCAAGGACCACTTCCACGCGACCGGCCGAGAGGGCCGCACGCGCCTGGTCAGCGTCATCGGGCCGGCAGGGATCGGCAAGTCCCGCCTCGGCTGGGAGTTCCTCAAGTACGCCGACGGCCTGCTGGAACCGGTCTGGTGGCACGACGGTCGAAGCCCGGCGTACGGCGAGGGGATCTCGTTCTGGGCGCTGGGCGAGATGGTCCGGGGTCGAGCCAACCTGCAGGAGACGGACGACGAGGCGACGACGCGCGCCGCCATCGCGACGATGCTGGCAACGCACGTCCCGGACGAGGCCGAGCGAGCCTGGATCGAGCCCGCGCTGCTCTCGCTCCTCGGGATCGAGTCGGGGGCCGGATCCGAGCAGCTCTTCGGCGCGTGGCGCACGTTCTTCGAACGCCTGGCGGCAAGCGGAACGGTGGTGATGGTCTTCGAGGACCTCCACTTCGCCGACCCGGGCCTCCTGGACTTCATCGACCATCTGCAGGAGTGGAGCCGCAGCGTCCCGATCTTCATCGTGACCCTGGGACGACCGGAGTTGCTGGAACGACGACCGGACTGGGGCGCGGGCAAGCGCAGCTTCACGTCGATCCACCTGGAACCCTTGTCGACCGATGCCATGGGTGAGCTGCTTGATGGGCTTGTGCCCGGCCTCCCGTCGGCTGCACGCGACGCGATCGTGGCGCGAGCGGACGGCGTCCCGCTCTACGCCGTCGAGACGGTCCGTATGCTGCTCGCCCAGGGTCGCCTGGTCCTCGCCGACGGGGTCCATCGGACGGTCGACGATCTCTCGGACCTCGCCGTGCCCGAATCACTGACCGCGCTCATCGCGGCCCGCCTCGACGAACTGGATGCGGCGGATCGCAGCCTGGTCGCTGATGCGGCCGTCCTCGGCCAGAGCTTCACATTGGCGGGCGTCGCGGCCGTGTCCGGCGAGGACCGCGCAGCCCTCGAGCCGCGCATGCGAGCTCTGGTCCGCCGCGAGCTGCTTGTCCAGCTGCTGGATCCGCGGTCGCCGGAGCGCGGCCAGTTCGCGTTCGTGCAGGCGCTCATCCGCGAGGTCGCCTACAACACGCTGGCGAAGCGCGATCGCAAGGTTCGCCACCTGGCGGCTGCTCGGTTCTTCGAGTCCCTCGAGACCGAGGAGCTGGCCGGCGCCCTCGCGGGTCATTACCTTGCCGCCCAGCGCTACGCGACCGACGGCCCCGAGGTGGATGCGCTGCGGGCGCAGGCCCGGGTCGCCATGCGCGCGGCCGCCGAGCGGGCTGCCGCCCTTGGCGCGCATGCCCAGGCGATCACGTTTCTGGAGCATGCCCTGGCGATGACGAGCGATCCGGCCGATCGAGCGGACCTGCACGAGCGGGCGCTGTCGTCCGCCCAGCGGATCCTCTCGGCCGACGTGGCCGACCGCCACGCCATGGGGGCGCTCGAAGCCCGGCGCGAGCTCGGCGTGCGGAGCGACATCGCGCTAGCGACGGCCGCCTGCACGAGCGCGTCGTCGGCATTCGGGCGGGCCAATCCACGCGCGCTCGAGCAGATGCAGGCCGCATGGGCGGAGTTCTCGGACCTCGAGGAGACACCGGCCGGAGTCGCGCTCATGCTCGAGATGGCGTCCGCGAACGTTGACGCCCAGGACGACGTCGGCGCGCTCGCATGGATCGAGCGCCTGCTGCCGGTCGCGGAGCGCCTCGACCTGTTGCAGTCGACCGCGACGGCGTTGCAACGGAAGAGCGGCATCCTGTTTCGACTGGTCCGGCCGCGCGAGGCACTGATCCTGCAGCGTGGGGTCCACGAACTCGCGGTGGTGAACGACCTCGAGCGGGTCCACCTCGCGACGCGGACCGTCCTGACCTTCTACGAGCAATTCGACGATCCCCGCGCCGGACTCGCCATGGCCCGTGAGGGCCTCGAGATCGCGGCCCGCCTCGGGTCCGTGGAGTACGGCTTCGGGATGGTCGGCAATGCCGTGTCGTGCTCGATCCGGATCGGTGAGTGGGACTGGGCCGCGGCGCTCCTCGACGCGTGGCTCGCGAATGACACGATCGGCGACTTCCACCTGGAGCTCTACCTCGACCGAACGGTCGTCACGGCCCTTCGGGGTGGCAACGGAACGGACGATCTCGCCGAGGCGCGACGCCTGCTCCCGGGCACGATCGATCCGCAGTACCGGAGCTACACCCACTGGGCGCAAGCGTGGGTGGCGCTCACGTCGGGAGCGCTGGCGGAGGCAAAACACGAAGCCGAGGCGGCCGCCCAGGTCACCAACTACTTCGAGCCGATCACGTTGCCCCTGGCGACGCGGTCCGCCTTGTGGGCCGGGGACGCCGCTGGAGCCGCCGCGCTCGTGGACAGGATGGATCGATCGGTCATCCGCGGCCAGGCGACCGGTCTCGATCGGATGACCCTCCGCGCCGGGATCGCGGCGCTGGAGGGTCGTCGGCCGGACGCGATCGCCGGCTATCGCGATGCCCTGCGCGGCTGGCAAGGGTTGGGTCTGGCGTTCGAGGAAGCCCTCACCGCGGTCGACATGGTGACCCTGCTCGCCCCGACAGAGCGTGAGATGGGCGAGGTTGCGGCGATCGTGGATGCGGCGCGGGCAACGTTCACCCGCCTTCGGGCACGACCGTTCCTGGTGCGGCTGGAGCAGGGACCGGTCCATGGCTCCGACCACGCTGACGCAGCACGGCCCGCGCCCATCGCCGAGCCAGGGACGCCGTCCGTCCTGGGCTGACGCGGCCCGTCCCGGTGGGCGGGTCGTCGATCTCGACCCGGGGACCTCTCAGGACCCGATTCGAAACGAGTCCCTCGCGGAGACGTTCGAACACCGACGATCTGCGCCGGATCCGGGCGGCGACCGAGCGTGTTCATCCGGATCGCGCCCCTGTCAGGTGCCTGGCCTGGCCCGGCCTGCGACGACCTCGCGCGCATCCTGGCGACTCTGCCACGGACCTGATGGGCCGAGTCATCAGGCCCGACGTGCGAGCTCGGCCTCGAGCCGCTCCAGCAGCGGGATCTGTGTCGGCTTCATCGCACGGCGCGCCTTGGTCGGATCGAACCAGGCGACTCGGTCGATCTCCGGGAAGGCGACGATCCGCCCTGACGCTGGTGGCCACTCCATCTCGAAGGTGTTCGATCGCGACGCGGCGGGGTCGAGATCCCCCTCGACGGCCCAGGCATGGACGACCTTCCCGCCCTTCTGGACGATCGAGCCGAGGCCAAGCAGAGGCCCATCCGGGACCGGTTGACCGGTCTCCTCCATGAACTCGCGCCGCGCGACGTCCACCAGGGGCTCGTCCTCGTCGGGCTCGCCTTTCGGGACGGACCAGTGCCCTGCATCCTTCCTCGCGAAGTACGGTCCACCGGGGTGGGCAAGCAGGATCTCGAGGCCGTCCACGGTCAAGCGGTACAGCAGGATGCCTGCGCTGGTGCGGATCGCCACGCGGCCATGGTACGGGCGCGATCGAGGCGGTTCGACCGAGCGGCCGGTGGCTATGATCGCGGACGGCCCTCACGGAGGTGACGCCGGCGTTCCCAGCCGACCATCACGACATCGAACGGGACGCTCCAGTTCAAGTAGGGTCCGCGATCGCCTTGGCCATCGTCACGCCCTCGAGGCAGACCCCGTCGGGCAGGGCGATCTCCGTCCGACCGAGCTCGCGGAAGCCGTACTTCGTGTACAGGAGATAGCCCGGGAGGGTCGCCATCAGGGACAGTTCGCTGAACCCTTCGGCCCTGGCCGCCGCCTCGCACGCCTCCAGGATGCGCGTACCGAGGCCGCGTCGCGTCCAGTCGGAGCGCACGAACATCGCCCGGACGCGCGCCGGTTCGGTGGCCGGGTCCAGCAAGCGATCGCGATCGTCCTGATCGGACGAGCCGCTGAACAGCTTGTCGCGTCGACTCCAACCGCCGCACGCGACGATGTCGTCGCCCACGTCGAGGACGAAGTAGGTCTCGTCGTCGACGAGCCTGGTGTCGACATGCGCGATGTACTCGACGCTGGATGCGGTCTGCCGGTCGTCGTAGAAGGCCGGAAAGAGATCGCGGGTCGAGACCTTCATGAGGGCGTCGATCGCCGCGATGTCCTCGCGGGTCGCCGGCCGGAGCCGCGGCCCATCCGCCTCCAGGCTCGGCCGGCGACGCTGCGAACCTGACGGCGCGGGTCTCACACGATGAAGGCGGGTCCGGTGTGGACCCACCGATCGAGCGCCATGTCGGCCTTGCCGGCGAGGATCATGGCGTAGAACGGATCGATCTGGAACCGCCTCGACAGGAGGTGCTGCAACGCTGTCACGTTGACCATCGGGACCGTGAAGGTGATCTCGTCGAGCCCCCGGTCGGCCGCATCGGACTCGATCGCGGCGAGGAGCGCTGGCAGATCCGCGGGATCAAGCGCGGCGACCGGCCCCGCCACGGTCCCGGACGCGCCGAACGCCACCCCCACGACTCGATCGTCGCGTCGAGCCAACCACGCCGGACGGTAGCCCAGCAGAAATCGGACGTCCTCGGCACGCCCGTGGCCGAGGATGGCACGCTCGATCGCTCCTGCGGCGATCACGGCGGCCTCCTCCTGGCCCGGTTCCACGCGATCCATCGCGAGGTCCGAGGCGACCGAGAAGGCGGATGGTCGACCGATCAGCTCGGCCGATGTGGTCACGAACCCGACGTCGTACCGGAGGTACAGCGAGAGCGCCCGAGGGTCCTGCGTCGCGACGATCGTCCGTGCCGATCCGCGACCGCGGGGAAACGTGCGATCCAGCAAGCCGCGTCCTACCCCCCGGGACTGCGCCAAGGGATCGACGAAGAACAGCGTGAGCTCCAGGAGCCCGTCGCGTTCGGTGGACTGAGCCCAGCCGATGATCTCGCCGTTCGGTCCCTGGGCCACCCAGTCCTCGGCGGCGGTCGCTGCCAGGTGCTCCATCCACGGCTGCTGCGTGGCCCAGCCGCTCTCGATCGGTGGGTCCGCAGCCGTCTCCGCGTCGACTTGTCCCGTCCGGAACAGGTAGTCGAACAGGCTTCGCCGGAAGACCCGGTAGGCGTCGGGCATGTCAGCCGGGACGCGGCGACGAAACGTGGGCGCGGCAACGAGATCCATCGGCACACTGACCCTCGAGGCGGCTCGACCTGACGATCCGCGTTCGATCCCTTCGGCGGTTCCTCGCCGAGTATGCTCGGACCGGTCAAGTCGACGTGACGATCCGAGGTTGCCGTGCGCCCCGCTGAGATGGGCTTCGTGATCATCACCGGCCAGGTGGGTGCCGAGCGGACCACCCTGCGCTGGGAAGACATCCGCGACCTCGCCGTTCGTGGCGAGGCGATGGGCTTCGACACCGTGTGGGTCCCCGACGAGCTGCTCTGGCGACCGAAGGACAAGTCGCCGATGGGGATGTGGGACGGCGTCGTGATGGCCGGAGCGATCGCCGCGTCGACCTCGCGGATCAAGCTCGGGACGTGGGTCATGGCGGCCTTGCACCGCAACCCGGGGATCACGGCCAAGGTGGTCGAGACCCTGGACGAGATCAGTGGCGGCCGGTTCGTCTTCGGCCTGGGCGCCGGCCATGCGGAGCCGGGGCAGGCCCACGCCTTCGGCCTGCCCGAGGATCACATCTACCAGCGGTTCGAGGAGGCCCTCGAGATCATCGTCCCGTTGTTGCGCCGCGGCCACGCCGACTTCGAGGGCTCGTATCACACGGCCCGCGATCTCGATCACATCCCGGTGGGTCCTCGTCCGGGCCGCATCCCGATCATGCTCGCGCGCCATGGACCCAAGGGCTATCGCCACGCGGCTCGGCTGGCCGACATCTGGAGCTGTTACGCGGAGGAGCGGAGCGATCTCCAGGAGCTTGGCCCGCGGGTCGCGGCACTCGAGGCGGCATGCGTGGAGGTCGGGCGGGACCCGGCCACCATCGGGCGGTCGGCCGGGATCGAAGTGGCGCCGCTGGCCAGACCGGGCGCGACGGATGCTCCGAAAGGCGCGATCGTGGGGGGCCCCGAGCAGATCTCCGACACGCTCCGGTCGTTCGCGGCGGGCGGGTTCACCCACCTCGAAGTGATGGTCCAGCCCCAGA
>JBKJXL010000014.1:0-3455 GCA_046716225.1 Candidatus Limnocylindrales bacterium
ACTTGGACATCTTGCGGGTCCCGTCCGTGCCCAGCACCACCGGCGCCTCCGTGAAGACGGCCTGCGGCTCCGGGAACGTGTCGCCGTAGCGGCGGTTGAAGGCCCGCACGATCTCCCGCGACAGCTCGAGGTGGGCGGCCTGGTCCTTGCCGACCGGCACCATCGACGCCTTGTACATGACGATGTCGGCGGCCTGCAGGACCGGGTAGGTGAGCAGCCCGTGGTTGATGTCGTCGGGCTGGTTCGCCTTCTTCTCCTTGTATGTTGGCGTCCGCTCCAGCCAACTGACCGGGGTGACCGTCATCAGCAGCCAGGCGAGCTCCGTGTGCTCCGGGCGGTGGCTCTGGACGAACAAGGTGCAGCGCTCCGGGTCCAGGCCAAGCGCCAGCAGCGACGCCGCCATCTCGCGCGTCCGCGTCCGCAGCAGGACCGGATCGTGCGTGCTCGTCAGTGCGTGGTAGTCGACAATGCAGTAGATCGCCTCGTACTCCCACTGCAACCGAACGTAGTTGCGGATCGCTCCCAGGTCGTTGCCGAGGTGGACGATGCCGGACGGCTGGATGCCCGAGAAGATGCGCGGCCGGTCGGTCCCGGCAGCCGCGGGGGCGGGCGCCGGCAGCAGTTCCGTGGTCATGGTGGCCGAGTGTAGCGGACACCGATCACCCGGCGACCACGCAAGGTCGCACGGGTGGGTCGTCGGCTACCATCTGTGCGATGTCCACCAAGACCGCCCTGCGCGTCGCCGTCCTGGGCGCCGGGACGGTCGGGGGTGCCGTCGTCCAGCACCTGCTGGCACGGCCGGCTCGTCTCCAGGCGGCCGATGGCGCACCACTCGAGGTCGTCGGCGTCGCGTGTCGCGACCTTGGCAAGGCCCGTGACGCCGGAATCCCGGCGGAGCTCCTGACCGATGCGCCGGCCCACCTCGTCGCCTCGTCCGAGGTGGACGTCATCGTCGAACTGATGGGTGGCGACGAACCGGCGCACACGCTCATCGCCGCCGCGCTCGCGGCCGGCAAGCCCGTCGTCACCGCCAACAAGCACGTCATCGCGCATCACGGGCCGCAGCTCGAGGCGATCGCCCGGCGAGCGGCGGTGCCGCTGCGGTTCGAGGCCGCGGTCGCCGGAGGGATCCCGGTGCTGGGCGCGCTGGCCGGCGACCTTGCCGCGAACGACATCGTGCGGATCCGGGGCATCGTGAACGGGACGACCAACTACATCCTGACGGCGATGGCCCACGACGGCCGCTCGTACGACGACATCCTCATCGACGCCCAGCAGCTGGGCTACGCCGAAGCGGACCCGTCCGGGGACGTGGAGGGTGACGACGCCGTCAACAAGCTCGTCATCCTGGCTCGCCTTGGGTTCGGAGCGTGGCTGGATCCCGACTCGGTCGTTCGTCGCCCACCGACCGCGCGTGCGACCGGCCGGCCCGGGATCACCGGGGTCCAGGGCCGGGAGATGGAAGGCGCCGCGGCCCTGGGTCTCACGCTCAAGCTGCTCGCCACGGTCACGCGCGATGGCGACACCGTGATGGCTGCCGTCGTGCCGACGGCCGTGCGCGTCGACAGTCCGTTCGGCTGGATCGACGGCGTGACCAACGCCGTCGAGATCGATGCCGTCCCGCTCGGGACGGTCCGGCTGGCCGGTCCGGGCGCCGGTGGCCCGCCCACCAGCAGCGCAGTCCTGGGCGATCTGCTCGCGATCGCGCGGGGCGGGTCGTCCACGTGGGCCGGCTTGCCGGAGGTCACCGGGCCGATCGTTGCCGCCAGTGGCGCGCCGCTGGACGGGGCGCGCCACTGGTACGCCTTCGTGCCGGCCATCCGCCACGGCATCGAAACGCTCCCGGCGGCGCTGGATGAAGCCGCCGCCGTGACGTTCGAGGACGGCACGGCCATCCGCTCCGAGGCCGTGACCCTCGCCGAGGTTCGGGCCGCGTTCTCCGAGATCCTGCCGGACGGGGCGGACGTCACCCTGTATCCCGTCGATGATTGACGCGACCATGACGACCTACCCCGCCCGCCCCCGGCTGATGGACCGCTATCGGGCGTTCCTGCCCGTCACCGACGCGACACCGCGTCTGACCCTCGGCGAGGGCGCCACGCCGCTGGTGCACGCCACCCACCTCGGCGAGGCGCTGGGCCTTCGTCGACTGTTCCTCAAGGTCGAGGGCCAGAACCCGACCGGCTCGTTCAAGGATCGAGGGATGGTCCTCGCGGTCGCCAAGGCGGTCGAAGCCGGCGCGCGGGCGATCGTCTGCGCCTCGACCGGCAACACCTCCGCATCAGCGGCCGCGTACGGTGCCGCGGCCGGGATGGATGTCATCGTCGTCCTCCCGAAGGGCCAGATCGCTGTCGGCAAACTGCTCCAGGCGCTCATGGCCGGGGCGCGCGTCGTGGCCATCGATGGCAACTTCGACCAGGCGCTGCACATCGTTCGTGCGCTTGCGGAGCAGGACGATCACCCGGTCACCCTCGTCAATTCCGTGAATCCGTTCCGGCTCGAGGGTCAGAAGACGGCTGCCTTCGAGATCTGCGACGACCTTGGGGTCGCCCCGGACATCCTGGCCATCCCGGTAGGCAATGCCGGCAACATCAGCGCCTACTGGGCGGGCTTCGACGAGTATCGGGCCGCCGGGCTCGTCTCGAGTGCCCCGGCCATGTGGGGTTTCCAGGCGGCGGGCGCCGCGCCACTCGTCGTCGGCCACCGGATCGATCATCCCGAGACCATCGCGACCGCGATCCGGATCGGCGACCCGGCGTCGTGGGACCTCGCCGTGGCGGCGCGCGACGCATCGGGCGGCCGGATCAGCGCGGTCACCGACGACGAGATCCTCGCGGCCTACCGGGCCCTCGCGCGATACGAAGGCGTGTTCTGCGAACCGGCTTCGGCGGCGAGCCTGGCCGGGATCACGAAGGCGGCTGGCGCCGGCGAGCTGGATCGTGACGCCGCGATCGTGTGCGTCCTCACCGGCCACGGTCTCAAGGACCCGACCACGGCCGAGCGCCAGGTCCCACCGTTCCTCGAATCGGACGCGACCGTCGGGGCCGTGGCCGTGGCACTGGGCTGGTAGGAGGCAGGATGGTCGCGCACTGGTTGGCGGAACTGGACGGTCGGCGGGTCGCCGTGGAGGTGCCCGGTTCGGCCGCCAACCTCGGCGCGGGCTACGACTGTCTCGGCGTCGCGCTCGCTCTCACCAACAAGGTGGAGGTCGAGGTCCGCGGCTGGAGTCGCGGCGAGATCGAGCTGACCGTCGACGGCGAGGGCCAAGGCGAGCTCACCGAGGATCGCGAGAACCGGTTCGTCGTCGGGATCGAGGCGGCCATGCAGACCGCTCGCGGGGCACTGCCGGACGGCGTCGGCTGGCGCATCGAGATGCACAACAGCGTCCCGCTGGCGCGTGGCCTGGGTTCGTCGGCCGCGGCGACCGTCGGCGGCCTGCTGGCGGGCAACGCCCT
>JBKJXL010000015.1:0-4588 GCA_046716225.1 Candidatus Limnocylindrales bacterium
GGTACGCGGCCATCGGGCTGGATCGCATCATCTGCTTCCCGACCCGTTGGTCACCGACCCTCGAGGCACAGGCCGCCTTCGCCGAGGACTGCCTCGCGGCGGGTCTGTCCCTCAGCGCCTGAAGCTCAGCGCCTGACCGGGATGCGGCCGAGTCGCCGCAGCGGGGCGTAGCGGAACCACGCGCGCCCGACGAGCAGCTCGACCGGGACCGGGCCGTAGCGACGCGAGTCGATGGGTTCGCCGAAGCCGGCCCCCGCGGCTTCCTCGTCCGTTGCGTCGCTCAGCAGCCACGCCTCGTCCTCGGCGAGTTCCAGGATCCCGTCGGCGAACGGGACGCGATCGCCGGGTCCGGCCGCGACCCGCTTGACAGAGAGATCGGAGCCGTCCGGCGCGCGGAACACCACGACGCTGCCTCGCTTCGGCCAGCGGGACGTGGTGGGGTCCACCAGCAGCCAGTCACCATCGGCGATCGACGGCAGCATGCTGGCCTCCGCGACGGCGATCCGCCATGGCCCTCGAAGGCGCGCCGCGAGGGATGTCATCCGCCGCGGTCGCTCGGCCCGCGGCCGCCGGGTCGAACGGTGGTTCACCGTGCGGCCGCAACGCTGCAACATCGCACCAGGTGCAAGGTGGAGCCTGACCGTTGCGCCAAACGCAAGCACCGTCGCCGCCGGGTCATCGAAGCACCAGCGAAGCCATCAGATCGGCTGCAACCTTGCATCGGGCGCAACGACACGACAGGTCAACCTTCGAATCTTGCGCAGGACGCAACGAACGAGCCGATCCAGGCTCCATCCCACTCGACCGGCGTCCATGCTTGCGTCTGATGCAAGGTCGTCCGGCTCGTGGCCGCCCCGACCGCGGTCGCTCGGACTGCGGCCGCTCGGTCGAGTCGCCTACTTCTTGGTCGCCCAGAAGATCTCGCTGAACTCCGTGACCGCGGCCTCGAGCTGGGCGGCGGCTTCGGCGTCGACGTTCTGCTTGTTCTTGCCCGCGAGCTTGAGCAGCTTCCAGACCTTGTCGTGCAGGTCCGGGTGAGCTTCGAGGTGCTCCGGCTTGAAGTAGTCGGACCAGATGATCTGGACCTCCCGCTTGACCTTCTCGGCGTGCTCTTCCTTGACGCGGACGCAGCGGGCGAACTTGTTGCGGGTGCCCGTGTCGTTGCCCTCGAGGCCGTTGATCAGCTCGACCATCTTGCTGACGGTCTTGGCGGCCGTCTCGGCCTCATGCGGGTCGTAGATGCCGCACGGGATGTCGCAGTGGGCGCGAGCGACGGTCGTGGGGGCGAGGAATCGGGTAAGGCGAGACATGGCGCTCCTTCGAGGTGTGTAGGGATGGGGCAGGTCCTACCTCGGGTCGCTCCAAGTGTCCGAGCGCCCGCCTGGCCTGTCAAACGGTCGGCTTGCAGGTCCGCGATCAGTCCGTCGCCGCGGCGCCAGCGGGTTCGCGGGCCGGCTCGTATTCCAGCAGCACGCTTCCCGCCGAGAACGTCCGAGTGCCCACGAGGCGGAGCGAGAGTGGTGCACGCAGCGACCCGAAGATCGCCTTGCCATGGCCGAGTGCCTTGGGTGTGACGAGCAGCCGGTAGGTGTCGATCAGGCCGGCTTCGCTGAGCGTCGCCAGCAGGTCGGCGCCGCACCCGAGACCGATGGCGGCCCCTGAGCCGGCCTTGAGACGTCGCACCGCCTCGACGACATCGCCTTCCAGCATGGTCGCGTTGGGGCCAAGGGTCGGCCGGCCACGGGACACGACATGCTTCGGCGTCTCGCGCCAATACGTCGTGAACTCGCGCTCCACCTCCGGCATCGCCTGATCGGTCAGGTCCACCGCATCCCAGTAGCCGGTCATGACGTCGTACATGACCCGGCCCATCACGACCTCCCCGGCCCCGCGCACGAGCTCGTTGGCATAGCGGTGTTCGTCCTCGGCGGGTTCGTAGTGACCCAGGCCGCCGTCCGGGCCGGCATACAGGCCGTCCGCGGTGAGGATGATGTAGAAGTCGAGTCGTCGCATGGTCGGATAGTAGGGTGCTGACTGACCCCTCACCTTGCGACCCTTCGAGGAAGCGCTCGAACTCGTCGTGTAGGGCTTCGAGGTCCTCGGCGTGGGAATCCTTGTCGTCGGCTGCGTCCGGGCGTCCTCGCGTTCGCCCGGAACCTCGGACGGATGGATCGGACGCTGGCCTACGAGCGCCTGCGTCGCGATATCGGCCGGACGATCCTGCTTGGCCTCGAAGTCCTCATCGTGGCCGACATCGTCCTCACGGTCGCCATCGACCAGACGATCGAAAGTGCGCTCACGCTGGGGCTCATCGTCCTCGTCCGGACGTTCCTGAGCTTCTCGCTCGAGATCGAGCTCGAAGGCGTGGTCCCGTGGCGCCGGCGCGCGGGTCCAGGCCGCCCAGGCCGCTGAGGCCGATGCGACATCCGAGGTAGCCACGCCGACGGCCTGACGGGCGTCAATCGGTCGGGCGAGCCTCCTCCTCGGATTCGGCCTCCGTGAGTGGCTCGATCTCGATGCCCAGCTACGTCACGCTCACGACCGTGGGGTACGGCGAGCGCCTTGGACACCGCGATCATCAGTCGGTGTGCCCGGCCCAGACGGTGCCCGGCTGGATGGTGCCGGGTATCATCGCCCGGATGACCGACCGTGACCCGCCCAGCATGGAAGGCTCTCCGGCCTGCCCATTCATCGCGTACGAGGACGAGCGCGACGAGCGTTCGAGCGAACCCGACCACGCGCATCGCTGCTATGCCGAAGTCCGGCCGGCGCCCCGCGCCCTGGCGCACCAGGAGGCGTACTGCCTCTCGAGTGCGTTCCCGGTCTGCCCCACATTCCAGGCCTGGGCCCGGCGCGAGGCGGCCCAGGCACGGTCAGCCGCGTCGGCGAGTGCGGCGGCGGGGAGTGCGGCCTCGACGGCGGGGAACGCTGGTCCCGCGCCCGAGGAGCCGATCGCCGAGCCGGTACCGCCAGCCAGCGCGCGTGTGACCGACGTATCACCGTCCCGATCGGATGACCCCGACGCTGAGCGGGCGGCCGACATCGAACCGCCCGGCGACACCGATGAGTCTCCCGCTCGACGCAATCCACCGCGCGATTGGGCGGCGCCCCCGCCGTGGGCGGCTGGGGCCGCCGGAGCATCGGCAGCGAGGCGGTCCTCGTCCGAGGACCCGCCCGACTTCCTTGCCGGCCGGAGTCCCGAAGGGCAGGGTCTGGCCGGCAGCGCCGCCGATCGCCTCGCCACGGGGGCCCCGCTGGTGGAGGACCCACGGCCCTTGCCGCGAGCGGTCCCGTCGAGCGCCCCGGCCGCCCCCGCCGACCCGGAACTGGCTGGGCTCGTCGGTGGCGCCGCGGCCGTGGATCGCTATGGATCCGAGCCGGCGATCCCGCCGACACGCCCAGGCAATCGGCCCGCGGTGAGTTCCACGCGCGACAAGCCGGTGGATCGGACGCCGGTCCAGACGGGTCCGTCGTGGGAGAAGGCCCGTCGTTACGAGGCCTACCCGACGATCAAGACCCGTACTGGCATGCCCGACATCCCGCGAGTCGTCCTGCTGGCCGGGGCACTCGGGATCGCGGCGTTGGCGCTGTTCTTCCTCCCGGCGTTGCTCGGGATGGGGGGCGATGGAAACGGGGGTCCGAGCGCGTCGCCGAGCGCGTCGATCGCGGTCGCCACCCCCTCACCAAGCCTCACGCCGCCGCCGGCGCCCACGCCGCAGGTCTACGTCGTCGTATCTGGCGACACGTTCACCAAGATCGCCAACAAGTTCGGGCTCACGGTCGAGCAATTGAAGGCAGCGAACCCGGACATCAAGGACATCAACAAGATCGCGGTGGGGGACGAGATCATCATCCCGGCGGCGGCGCCGGATGAGGTGGTCGACCCATCGGCGGAACCGTCGCCCTAGGGGCCAGTGGCGGCGCGTGCCGGATCCCGCGCGGTGGCCAGCCGCGTCGGCCGGTTCCGCGGTAGCCGGTGCCGCGGCGCCGTCGTGAACCGCGATCTTGGCTCGGTCGTGCGGTCTTCCCATATGCCCGTCATGCGCGCACTAACTCGGGGCTTGGCCTCGATCGGGTGCCGAATCTGCCGAATCCGGCCGGAATCCCGCCCGATTCGCACGCGCCTGTGCCTACGGCGGCGCATATGGGAAGAACGGAGGTGCGACTCCGAGTTAGTGCCGTCCCCACGTGCGTATGGGAAGAACTCGCGGATCGGGGCTGTGGTCCGGGGCGCGAGCCGAGCTACCGGGGCGCGATGTTGATCGCGGTGATCTTGCCGGCTTCGACGCGGAAGGTGGCTTCGATATGGGTCGTCGGGGCACCGGGACGGACCACGAGGACGTCCGCCTCGTAGGTGTTGCCGGTGTCTCTGATGTCGCCGGGGATCATGCGCAGGCCGGGTTCGCCGCGCAGGAACCAGCCACCGACGCGCTCCACGCCGCGCAGCATCTGGACGCTGTCACCGACGTGCACGCGCATCTCGGTCTGCTCGTCCATCAGCGCGACGGCACCCGCGCGGTCGCAGCCGTTCAGCTTCTCGAAGAAGTCTTCCTTCGTTTTTTATTAAAACATGGGCGGAGTGTAGAGG
>JBKJXL010000016.1:0-3971 GCA_046716225.1 Candidatus Limnocylindrales bacterium
GTCCCAGTCGGGACGCGGGATGGTGTCGAAGTCGCGCCGCTCGGCGCGGATGGGGCCGCTGGCGGCCGCCGCCGAGGCAATGTGTTCGTTCGCCGGACCCGGACAGGCGGGCTCCGCCGTGAGGGTAGAGGAGGTCACTGGCCGAGGATAGCACCGGTCCCCGACGATGGTTGCGGAGGCAACCTGGTGAGCGCGACCGGGACCACTGGGTGGGGCTCGATGGGACCCCAGGCCCGGAGGCCAGATCGGCTCGCCGGGTGCTAGGCTGCCGCCCGATGAGTCGACTGCCGAACCCGCGCGAGCCCCTGCCTGCGGTCCACGCCCTGTCGGGCGCGCCGATCCGATTGCTGCTCACGAGCGCGATGGTGCTGTTCGTCGAGCTGCTGCTGATCCGCTGGATCCCGGCCAACGTCAAGTATGTCGGGTTCTTCAGCAACTTCCTGCTGATGGCGAGCTTCCTCGGGATCGGCGTCGGGATCCTGCTGGGCCGTCGCGGGACTCGCTTGACGATGTCGCCGTTCCCGTTGCTGCTGCTCGCGACGGTGGCGCTCGTGTACGGCGCCCAACTGGACGTTCAGGCGCGCGACCCGAACGAGATCATCTTCGGCCTGGATGCCTCCACCAGCGCCGACGTGAACTTCATCGTCCTGCCGTTGCTCGTCGTGCTCGTGACGGCCCTGATGGCATCCCTTGCCTTGCCACTCGGGCCGCTGCTGCGAGCCATGCCGCCGCTTCGCGCCTACGCCATCGACATCGCCGGATCGATGATCGGGATCGCGGCATTCACCGCGCTGGCGTTCCTCGGGACCGGACCGACCGCCTGGTTCATCCTGACCGGCCTGCTCCTCCTGCTGCTGGCGCTCGGGGCCGGGCCGACACCGTGGTCGCTCCTTGGCGGGATCGCGATCATGCTCGTCATCATCGGCAGCTTCGCGGTCGGCCAGGCGAGCCTGGACATCTGGTCGCCGTACTACCGGGTCTCAGCGTACGGACCCGACCTGACCCGCGCATCCACGAATCCGGCGGACGGCAAGCCACCGTACTTCCTGTCCGTGGACGGCATCCCCCACCAACAGGTCTGGACCTCCGAACAGGCCGCCGCAAGCGACCTCCATCGCCAGGCGTACGCCTGGTTCCCGGACCGGACGTTCGACCGCGTGCTCGTCATCGGCGCCGGCTCGGGAACCGATGTCGCCCTGGCGCTGGCCCGAGGTGCCAAGCACGTCGATGCGGTCGAGATCGACCCGAGACTGGCGCAGGTCGGACGGGACTTCCACCCCGAAGGGGTCTACCTGGATCCGCGCGTCAACGTCCACGTGAACGACGGGCGGGCGTTCCTGAACGCCTCTCGCGAGAAGTACGACCTGATCGTCTATGCCCTCACGGACTCGCTGACCCTGGTCAGCTCGACGGCGGGCGTCCGACTGGAGTCGTTCCTGTTCACCGAGGAGTCGCTCCGAGCCGCCAGGGGTCACCTGGCTCCCGGCGGGATGTTCTCGATGTACAACCTATACCGCGAGCCGTGGCTCATCACGAAGCTGAACGGGATGATCCAGGACGTGTACGGCTACGATCCGCTGTTGCGGCTGGTCGGGACGTCGTCGGCGATCCTCGCGGCCGGTCCGATGGTCGAGTCGCTCCAGGGCGGTCCTCCGCCCGGCGATCGCGTCGATCCGGTCCCGCAGGTGGGTCTCCCGGACCCGAAGCCGGCGACCGACGACTGGCCGTTCCTCTACCTGCGGACCGAGACGGTCGCTCCGTACTACCTGACGGCCCTCGCGTTCATCCTGGGCTTTGCCGTCGTGGCAGTCTTCGGCGCGGCTCGGGTGACACGAACACCGGTCCATCGATTCTCCCCGCACTTCTTCGTGCTCGGCGTCGCGTTCCTGTTGCTGGAGACCAAGAGTCTTGTCTCGTTCAGCCTCCTGTTCGGCACCACATGGCTGGTCAATGCGCTTGCGTTCTTCGCGATCCTCGCCAGCGTGCTGCTGGCCATCGCGGTCAACGTTCGCTTCAAACCGAGGAATCCCGCGCCGATGTACGTCGCGCTGTTCGTCGCGATCGCCATCGCGTACCTGGTCCCCGCGAGCGCACTCCTGATCGATCCACCGGAGATCCGCTACGGGCTCGCGGCGGCGATCGCCTTCGCCCCGGTCTTCTTCGCCAACCTGGTCTTCACCCACTCGTTCCGTGACACGGTCTCGGCGGATATGGCGTTCGCGTCGAACCTTCTCGGAGCGATGGTCGGCGGCGCGCTGGAGTACCTGGCGCTGCTGACCGGCTTCCGATCGCTCCTGTTGGTCGTCGCGGGGCTCTACGTCCTGGCGTTCCTGTTCTCGCAGCGATGGCGCCTGCTCGCCGACAAGGACCTCGAGCGCATCGAGGCCGACGGCGCGCCGGCCGGACCCTCGTCACCGGGTGAGCCGGTGATCCCGGCCGGGGCGGCCTCGACCTGACTCAGCCGCCCAGCCGCAGGTAGCGGATCAGGTCCGAGTAGTCATCGGTGAACGGGCGATCGGCCGCCTTCGCCCTGGTCCAGCCAAGGGCCTCGAGCTGGGCGATGACCGCCGGGTCGTCCGATGCCGCCAGCCAGCGGGACGGCGTGGCCCCCGCGTCGCGTTCGGTCTGGCTCGGTGCGTGTGAGCGTTGCATGACGGTCAGGCCGATCGCTTCGGCGCCCGCCGTGATCGCCGGTGTCAAGTCGTAGTAACGGTTGGAGATGTGGAAGCCGATCAAACCGCCGGGCCGCACGGTCCGCCACTCGGTGGTGATCGCCTCCGTCGTGAGCAGATGGACCGGGATCGAGTCCGATGAGAACGCATCGAGGATCACGAGGTCGAAGGTGCCTGCTGCTTCGTCCTCCAGCGACAGGCGGGCGTCGCCGAGGACGATCCGAGCCGGCTTCGGCATGTCCGCCAAATACGTAAAGTAGCGGTCGTCCTGGGCGACGCGGATCACCACCGGATCGATCTCGAAGAAGGTCACGTCGAGGCTCGGAGTCGCGTAAGCCCCCATCGTTCCGGCACCGAGACCGACGACGCCGACGGTCGCGACGTCGCGACCGTCTGCTGGGCGCGCCAGACCGAAGAGATCTCCCGCCGGGCCATCCTGGCTGAAGTAGGTGGTCGGCACTCGGCGTCGAGCTGGGTCGGTCGACTGTGTCCCGTGGACCGTCGTCCCGTTGAACAGGATGACCTCCTCATCGTCCTTGGAAACCTGGACTTCGGTGACTCCGAAGAAGCTTCGCTCGCGGAGGTCGACCGCTGGCTGGAGCACGAATGTGGCCAGGATCAACACGAATGCCGTCGTCCCGGCGAGGAACCACGGCCGAGCTCCGACTGCCAGCACGAGTCCACCCACCAGCAGCCATCGGATCCCGGCCTCGGCGGCCAGCGAGCCCGTCGCGACGAGTCCCACGGCCAGCAGGCCCGCGATCACGAGATAGGGCAGCATCCTCCCCCGGAACCCTTCGAGGAACGGGCTGAAGTCCAGCCCGCGGCCCGACGCTCGGACCCGTCGCGCGACCGGTGGAGCCGTCAGGCCCAGGGCCACGAGGGCCCCGATGAGCAGTAGCGGATACTCCCAGACGTCTGGGAAGACCTGTGGCGCGACCAGCGCCACGAAGGCGCTGGCCAGCGCCCCGCCGGTCGAGATCAGCAGATAGAACTCGGTCAGGTGGGCGGGATCGGGCCGGTCGGCGGCAAGTCGGCCGTGCAGGGCGACCGCGACGACCCCCAATGCGAGCAGTTCAAGGAACAGCGTTGCCAATACGGGCCAGCCGCCCGCCGACCCGAACGGCACCCACAGCAGCGTGATGAACGCTGGAGCGGCCACGATGGTTGGCGGGATGAAGCGCTGGGCGCGCGGCGAGAACGCGATGACGAACGAGGCCAGGTAGATCGCCAGCGGCCAGACCCACAGGAGCGGCGCGGAGACGAGGTCCGTGGCGATGAATGTGGTGACCGCCGACA
>JBKJXL010000017.1:0-3558 GCA_046716225.1 Candidatus Limnocylindrales bacterium
AAATGGTGGCGCGCTCAATCGACGGGACCGTCTTTGCGCAAAGACGCTGGTCGGTCAGAGCGGGATGTTGCCATGCTTCTTCCGCGGATTGGTGTCGCGCTTGTCGGCGAGCATCGCCAGTGCCGCGATCAATCGTGGCCGCGTCTCCGACGGTTTGATGACGTCGTCGACATATCCCCGCGCCGCCGCGATGTACGGGTTCGCGAATTCCGCTTCGTACTCCGACACGAGCCGCGCCCGCTCTGCGACAGGATCCGCCGCGGCCGCGAGTGCATCTTTCGCGATGATGTTGACGGCTCCTTCCGCGCCCATCACCGCGATCTCCGCGGTAGGCCACGCGAAGTTCATGTCGCCGCGGATGTGCTTGCTGCTCATGACGTCGTAGGCGCCCCCGTAGGCCTTGCGCGTGATGACCGTCAATTTCGGGACCGTCGCTTCGGCGTACGCGAACAACAACTTTGCGCCGTGGCGGATGATGCCGCCGTGTTCCTGTCCGACACCTGGCAGGAATCCCGGAACGTCGACGAAGGACACCAACGGAACGTTGAACGCGTCGCACGTCCGCACGAATCGCGCCGCCTTGACTGACGCGTCGATATCGAGTGCGCCGGCCAGGACCGATGGTTGCTGTCCGACGATCCCGACACTCGCTCCGCCGAGTCGCGCGAAGCCGATGATGATGTTCGCGGCCCACGCGGGCTGGATCTCGAAGAACGCACCGTCGTCGACGACACGACGCAAGACATCGTGCATGTCGTACGGCGTCCGCGGATCGTCGGGGACGATCGTGTCCAGCGCGAGGTCGCTGCGATCGTTCGGATCGGTCGCGACGACGATCGGTGCGGCACCCAGATTGTTCTGCGGCAAGTGCGACAACAGTCGACGCGTCGCATCCAGGGCCGACGCCTCATCGGGCATCGCAAGATGCGCGACACCACTGACGGTCGTGTGCGTCGCCGCGCCGCCGAGGAATTCGGAATCGACATCCTCATGCGTCACGGTCTTCACGACGTTCGGCCCGGTGACGAACATATAGCTCGTCCCCTGCACCATGACGGTGAAGTCCGTGATCGCCGGTGAGTACACGGCGCCGCCGGCACACGGCCCCAGGACGACTGAGATCTGCGGCACGACGCCGGATGCCAACACATTGCGCAGAAAGATGTCGGCGTAGCCGCCGAGTGACACGACACCCTCCTGGATCCGCGCGCCACCGGAGTCGTTGAGGCCGACGATGGGGGCACCGACCTTCATCGCGAGATCCATGACCTTGCAGATCTTTTCGGCGTACGCCTCGGACAGCGAGCCGCCGTAGACCGTGAAATCCTGGCTGAAGACGAACACGAGTCGACCATCGATCAGGCCGTGGCCGGTAACTACGCCATCACCCAGATACGACTCCCCTGTCCCGGCGTTTCGGTTCGTGACGAACGCACCCAGTTCGACGAACGACCCCGGATCGAGCAGCAGCTCCAATCGTTCGCGCGCACTGAGCTTTCCCGCGGCGTGTTGTCGACGGAGACGATCCTCGCCACCACCCGCCAGCGCGGCGACGCGCATCCGGTCCAACCGCTCCATCCGCTCGTCGTTGGTCGCCACTCGCATGCTCCAGGACTGTCTTTGCGCAAGGACGAGTGCATCATAGCGGCGCCGGGGACCCACTCGACGGATCCGGGATATCCACAGATTCGGTGAACAACTCTCGATCCCTGTGGATAACCACTTGCGCGTGACACCCTGTCAGGAGGTAGCATGGCCGGACACTCCCGCGCCCGCGACGCCCGCAATCGTGCCGACCCCCGACTGTTCTGAGGTGATGCGCCTGTGACGAACGTGATCTCGATCGCGAACCAGAAGGGCGGCGTCGGCAAGACGACGACGGCGATCAACCTCGCCGGTGCCTTCGCCGAAACCGGCCTCCGCATCCTGTGCGTGGATATGGATCCACAGGCGAACCTCACCGCCGGCCTCGGCATCAATCTCAACAACGTCGAGCGATCCATGGCCGATGTCCTGGCCGACGGACGTGCAACGCTCGGCGAGGTGATCCTTTCGACCGAGACCGAAGGCGTGTTCGTCGCTCCGGCCCACATCGATCTCGCCTCGACCGAGGGCGAACTGTTCACCGCGCTCGGCCGGGAGCAGATCCTGCGCGAGGCGCTCGTCGCCCACGTCGAGCAGTTCGACTACGTGTTGATCGACTGTCCGCCGAACCTCGGGCTTCTGACGGTGAACAGCCTTGTCGCCTCGACCGGCGTCATCATCCCGGTCCAGACGCAGTACTACGCCCTCAAGGGACTGAACAACCTGGTCAAAGTCATCAATGCCATCCGTCTGAAGTTGAACAAGGACCTGCGGATCCTGGGCCTGCTGGCGACGTTCTACGACGGCCGGACGAATCTGGCGAAAGATATGCTGGACGAGTTGCGCGTGGTGGGCGACCATCACGTCTTCACCAGCATCGTTCGCAATACGGTGAAGCTAGGCGAGGCGCCGCTCGTCGGACGACCGATCACGTCGTACGCGAGTGGGACCGACGCAGCTCGAACGTACCGAGAACTGGCCCGGGAGGTGGTCGAACTTGTCAAGGACTGACTTCCGAGCCGCGGCCGCGCGGCGCCTCTCCGAAGACAGCCAGCTGTCACCGGCCATCGTCAGCCTGCTCACTCCGGACAGCCCGACCCGCAGCGTCGGTGTCCGGATCGTCCCAGTCGACCGCATCGACCCGAATCCGCAGCAGCCCCGGGTCGTTTTCGAAGAGGACGCGTTGCAGGAGCTGGCCGCGTCCATCCGCGAGCATGGTGTCCTCCAACCGATCCTCGTCCGTCCGATCGGCCCCAACCACTACCAGATCGTGGCGGGCGAACGACGGTGGCGCGCATCGCGCCTCGCCGGCCTCGCCTCGATCCCGGCGCTGATCGAAGAGATCGACGACGACACGGCCCTGGAGATCTCCATCATCGAGAACCTCCAGCGCGAGGACCTGACGCCGCTCGACGAAGCCGCGATGTACGACCGCATGGTCCACGAACACGGCTACAGCATCCGGAAGCTGGCCGAGAAGCTCGGCAAGGACAAGGGCTACCTCGAGAACCGGCTCCGACTCGCCGGCGCTCCACCGGAGATCCGCGAACTGGTGTCCTTGCGCAAAGACAGCCTGTCGCACGCGTACGAGCTGATGAAGGTGGAGGACCCCAAGAAGCGTCGTCGCCTGACCGATCAGGTCGCGCGCGGCGAACTGACCCTCATCAAGCTTCGCGAGAAGATCGAAGGACGAGCCGTGCGGGCACCCCGCCAGGCGGACGAGGCTGTGATCGAGGTCGACGTCATCGTCGAGACGGTCGATGTCGAGTTCGAGGCCGCGCCGGCCGCCGAGGACGCCGAGACGTGGCACGCCGTCGCCCTGACCGACGACTCGCTCGTCAACGCCAAGCAGCACCTGGCCGAGGCCGTCGAAGACCTCGTCGACGTCCTGCGCAGCACCGACATCCGCGAGTCGATCCCGGCCACGGATCGCGCGAACCTGGCCAAGTACCTGACCATCACGAAGCTCAAGCT
>JBKJXL010000018.1:0-3751 GCA_046716225.1 Candidatus Limnocylindrales bacterium
ATCGTCTTGTCGAGCGGGTCGCTCGTCAGGCCCTGGGCGAGGACCGACTGGAAGACGCCCAGACCCAGGGTGCGGAAGAGCGCGACGACCAGGTCGGTGCCGCCGCCGGTCACGCCACCGAATGCGCCGGCCGCGATCGGGGCGGCGATGCAGGCCGCGACGGCGCCAGTCGTGAACCCGCCGACCCAGACCGGGAAGAACCGCGCCCGGTCGCGTCGCCGAGCCCATTCCAGCGCGAGTGCGCCGACGACGCTCGCGGTGACCACCGCGATCACGAGCCCGAGCGGATCCTGGAGGGCGAGTCCGGTCAGGTTCGCCCCGCCGAGGAACGGGTCCGGAACCCCGTCCGCCTTGGTCCCGGTCACCGTCGAGAAGTAGCCGCTGGGCGCGAAGAGGAGTCGGAGAAGCGCGAAGACGATCGCCGCCGCCGAGATCGCCGTTGCAGCGATGAGATAGCGGCGCGTCCGCGGATCGTCGCCGCGCAGCCGGAAGATCGTTCGTCGGCTGAGCGCGGCCGCCGTGCCACCCACCCCGACGATCGCCACGCCGATGGCCGCGAACCGGACCTGGGACGCCGGGTCCTCACCATCGAACCCGAGGCCCACCGTCGCCTGGGCGATGAGCATCGCGATCCCCGCCGCAGCGACCCCGAACGCCAGGGCCAGGAACCCGCCGATGCGGTCGTCCCCGGCGCGGAGGCCGAACACTCCGCGGCTCGCCCAGAATCCGGCCATCAGGCCGACCGTTGCTGCCACCGGCGCGAAGAATGCCGTCGCCGGCCCCGCGCCTCCGGGGATCGGCAGGATCGACCAGACCAGGTTGGACAGCAGTCCGGTCAACGCGCCCGCCCACGGCCCAGCGAGCGCGCCGACCAGGACCGTGCCGACGGAGTCCAGGTACAACGGCAACCGCAGGAGCGCCGCGAGTGAGCCGATCGTGATGTTGATCGCGATCGCGGCCGCCATCAGGCTCAGCGTGGCCGTCGTGAAGTCGCGGGATCGGCGGACGACCATCGCCAACACGACGATCCCGATGACGATCGCGAACAGGTAGATCGCCTGCACCGGCGCGACGCACGGATCAGGCGACCCGTCTTCGCAGATCGTCAGCCAGTCCATCGGGCTAGCGTGCCATGGCCGAGCGGGAGGCGGCCAGCCCGCCGACGCGCTCGATCAGGCGTTCCAGGAACTCAGGCGCGTCGGCGGTCGCGGCGACGTCCAGGTTCGGCGTTCGGCCGCCGATCCGGCGCCGGTCGGCCACGGTCATCCCGGTCGTCAGGTCACCGGTCGTCTCCACGTCCACGAAGAGCGCCTCGGTCGTCACGAGCGATCGGTCCAGCGCGGCCGCCAGCACCAGCGGGTCGTGGACGAACGCGCCATAGAACCCGTCATAGCGCGCGTGGAACTCCATGTAGTAGCGCAGCGCGTCGGCGACGAATCGCACGATCGGGTCCCTCGCCACGGATCGCGTGGCGACCATCGGATCCTCGCCACGACCAAGTGCGATCGAGTCGTCCGGGGTACTTCCCGCCCGGCGCGCCAGTCGAACGACGTGCTCGGGCAAAAGTCGCGCACGCTCAGTGACGTCCAGGCCCATCACCAGCGGCCGTGGGATCGTCGGATCGGCCTCCAGCGCGGCGCCCCAGGCTCGGAAGACCGCGCGCGCGGCATCCGGATCGCAGTGGATGTTCCACTCGGTCGTCGGCGTCGTGTTGCCCGGCACGCCGAACGCCCCGCCCATCACGGTCAGGGCGCGCAGCATCCGGGGGAGCGCGGGCTCCCGATCCAGCGCGACCGCAAGGTTGGTGAGTGGCCCCATCGTCACGAGTTCGATCTCGCCCGGGCGCCGGTGGACCTCGTCGATGAGCACGTCGACACCATGTCGACTGCTGACCGGGCGACGCGCCGGCGACAGCTCCGCATAACCGACGCCGAGCGGCCCGTGGGTCTCCGGTGTCGTCTCAACGGGCCGTACGAGCGGGACCTCGCGCCCGATCGCGACCTCGATGTCGGTCCGGCCGGCCAGCTCGAGCACGGCGAGGGTGTTCGTCGCCACCTGACGGGCGTCGGTGTTTCCCGACACGCAGGTCACGGCCACCAACTCGACATCGGGCGAACCGGCCGCAAACAGCAGCGCCAGGCTGTCGTCGATGCCGGTGTCGACGTCAAGGATGAGCGCTGTCGGTCGGGTCATCGCGCCGAAGTCTCGTTAAGTGCCTGCAGCACGCGATCCGTGACCTCGTCCGGCATGAGGCTGCCGACGTCCACGGTCAGGTCGGCGACGGACGCAAGCGCCGCGCCACGGGTCGCCAGCTGATCTGCCAGGAACCCCTCGGTCGAGTCGCCGTACGACGGCCGGTGATCGTCGGTGGATGCGAACCGGTCCGCAAGCAGCTGCGGCTCGGCCTGCAGCCAGACCACGAAGACATCCGGCGCCCGGAGGGCCTCGAGGCAGTCGTCGACGTCGGCGACGCTGGCCGCGGCTGCGACCACCGACGGTTCCGGTGCCCGCAGCGCGCCAAGCAGATGACCGGCTTCCAGGGCGTGCATCGCCTCGACACCGTCGCGATCGCGCAGTTCCTTGACGGTCAGACCGGTGGCGACCTGGATGTCGGCGTCGGAGTCGCGGAAGGCCCGACCCATTCGTGTCGCCAGGGCGGCCCCAACGGTCGACTTGCCGACACCCATCAGGCCGACCATCACGCAGTGGCGGATCTCGGACATCACCGGAGTCTAGCCGCCGGCACGAGCCGTCAGGCGGGTCGCCCGTCTACACTCGCCGGGTGACCCAATCAGACAAGCCGATCGGCCCGTACGAGCGCCTTCCCGCCAGCGTGCTGCCGTGGGATCCACGGTCGGTGCGCGTGGCCGAGACCGTCACCGCGCTCGTGGCCGAGCGCCGCCCGGACCTCGTGGTCGAGCACATCGGCAGCACGGCCGTGCCCGGGTTGCCCGGCAAGGGCGTCGTCGACCTGGTCATCGCCACCGAGCCGGACGACGTCCCGCGGGTGTCCGAGCTGTTGTTCGACCTTGGGTTCGGGCCACAGCCGGGCCAGGATCCATTTCCGCCGACACGGCCGATGCTGGTGGGCTCGATGGTCGTCGACGAGACGCTGTATCGGATCCACCTCCATGTCCAGCCGCGCGGCGACGAGGTCATTCGCGACCTGGCATTCCGTGATGCGCTGCGTGCGGACCCGGCCCTGATGGCGGCCTACGCGGAGCTGAAGTCGAAGATCGTGGCGGGTGGCCATCACGCGAGTTTCCAGTACACGTATCGCAAGCAGGCCTGGATCGCCGACGTCCACCGTCGTCTGGGGGTGAAGCGGCGTCCGATCGATCCGCCCGCGGTCATCGGCATCTTGGGTGGGGGGCAACTCGGCCGGATGCTCGGCCAGGCCGCGCGGGAGATGGGCTATCGCGTCGCGGTCCTGGACCCCGACCCGGACTGCCCGGCGGGCGCGATCGCGGTCGTCGTCTTGCTCGGGTCGTACGACGACGTCGGGGCCGCGCTGCGCCTGGCCGACATCTCGTCGGTCATCACGTACGAACTCGAGCACGTCGCGTCGGCGGTCGTCGATGCGCTCGACGCGCGCGTCCCGGTCCGGCCGGGCCGCTATCCGCTCGTGAGTACGCAGGATCGGATCGCCGAGCGCCACTTCATCGAGGCCGCCGGGGCGGCGGTCGCGCCGTGGCGCGAAGTCCGCACGACCGGGGAGCTCCGCGCCGCCGCCGAGGTCCTTGGCCTCCCG
>JBKJXL010000019.1:0-6087 GCA_046716225.1 Candidatus Limnocylindrales bacterium
GGCCTGAACCGCGCGATCGCGGATGTCGCCGGGCGGGCGCGCTTGGGAAAGTTCAAGGTCGAGGACTTCGGTGGAAGCACCTTTACGATCGACAACACCGGCTGGTTCGGATCGAACCTGACGATGCCGATCATCAACGTGCCGGAAGTGGCCATCCTGACCATGGAAGCCATCACCAAGCGCCCGGTGGTACGCGAGACCCCGGACGGTGACGTCATCGCCATCCGGCCGGTCATGAACATGGTCATGGCCATCGACCATCGTGCCAACGACGGCGCCCAGGCGGCTGCCTGTTTGCGCGCCGTCAAGGCCGCTCTCGAAGCCGTCGGACCGGACACGCCGGTCTATTGAGCCGGCGCATCGTCGTCACCGGCGGCGGCGGGTTCATCGGCGGTTCGATCGTCAGGCAACTCGCCGCTCGGGGTGACCACGTGGTCGCCCTAGTGCGCGATCCGGCCAAAGCCGCGTCGCTCGCCGGTCCGAACGTCGAGCTCGTCGCAAGCGATCTCTCGGACGTGGCGGCCCTCGCCGAGCAGCTTCGGGGCGCGGACGGCCTGATCCACGCCGCCGGCTCCTACAAGGTCGGTATCCCCGCCTCGGAGCGTCCAGCGATGTGGGACGCGAATGTCGGCACGACCGAGCGCGTCCTGGCAGCGGCCGCCCTGGCCGGCACCCCCAGGATCGTGTACGTATCGACGGTCGGGATCTTCGGCGACACCCACGGTCAGAGGGTGGACGAGACCTATCGGCGCGACCCGAAGGACGGCTTCCTGTCCTGGTATGACGAAACGAAGTTTCGGGCCCACGAGGTAGCCGAAGCCGAGATCGCCAGCGGTCTCCCCATCGTCATCGCTCAGCCCGGGCAGGTCTACGGTCCAGGCGACCACACGGGGATCAGCAAGATCCTGGGCAACGCCTACAGCGGCACGCTCCGTTACCTCGCCCTGGCCGAGGTCGCCCTCGACATGACCCACGTCGACGACACGGCCGCTGGCATCATTGCCGCGCTCGATCGCGGCCGGGTGGGTGAGGCGTACGTCGTCGCCGGGGAGCCACACACGCTCAAGTCGGCGGTCGCGGTCGCGGCGCGGGTCGGGGGCCACAGACCGCCGCGGATGACGGTCCCGACCGGACTCCTCAGCGCGATCGCCCCGGTCAACGACCGCCTCGGCGGCATGCCGGGGATGCCCGCCAACCTGCGCGAGTCGATCGCGACCGCCCGGGCCAGCTACCTGGCGAGCCACGACAAGGCCACGCGCGAACTCGGGTTCGCCCCGCGGTCCCTCGAGCAGGGGATCGTCGCCACCTTCGGCGTACACTCCTGACCATGGCTCGAGAGCTCCCGATGTTCGATCCCGAACGTAGCGCGAACGCGCATGCGCGCCCCGAACTCTCGATCGCGATGGGTGGCGCCCCGGCCGACACCACCACCGCCCTCCGCCGCCACCCCGACTGGATCCGGGCCCGGATGCCGTCCGGCGACAACTACCACGATCTGAAGGGACTCGTCCGCGGCCTCAACCTCAACACGGTCTGCGAAGAGGCCCGCTGCCCGAACATCGGGGAGTGCTGGGACCAGCGCACGGCCACCATCATGATCCTGGGCGACACCTGCACCCGGGCCTGCGGGTTCTGTGCCGTCAAGACCGGCCGGCCCACCTGGTTCGACGACGACGAGCCGCGTCGAGTCGCCGAAGCGGTCGGTGCGATGGCCCTGGAGCATGTCGTCGTGACGAGCGTGGCCCGCGACGCCCTGCCCGATGGCGGGTCCGGCATCTTCGCCGAGACGATCCGCCAGATGCGTGCGACATCCCCGGGCATGGGCATCGAGGTGCTCATCCCGGACTTCGACGGTTCCGACGACCGCCTCAGCACCGTGATGGACGCCCGGCCCGACATCCTCAACCACAACCTGGAGACGGTGAAGCGCCTCCAGAAGCCGGTCCGCAAGCGGGCCCGCTGGGATCGAAGCCTATACGTCCTGCGGCGGGCGAAGGAGATGGCCGACGAGATCGGGTATGTGGCCCACACCAAGTCGAGCCTGATGGTCGGTCTCGGCGAGACCCGGCCGGAGCTCACGGAGGCATTCGAAGCCCTGCGGGACGTCGACGTCGACATCCTCACGATCGGCCAGTACCTGCGGCCGTCCCTCAGGCACCTCCCGCTCGAGCGCTATTACCACCCGGACGAGTTCGCAGAGATGAAGGTCGAGGCGCTTGCGCTCGGGTTCAAGCACGTCGAGTCCGCGCCGATGGTCCGCTCCAGCTATCACGCTCGGGACCAGGTCCCCGGCGCCGAGCTCAAGCGCCTCCGTCGACAGGCCACGCTCGATGCCGAGGGTCGGGTGATCCCGGTCGCCAGCTGATCTCGTTCGCCGGCTGATCCGAGACGCAGTCGCTGGCGTAACACAGAACAGGGACGGGCTGGCTCGCCCGATGCGCCGGAAACGGACCCGTGCCACGATGACCAGGTGACCATGGACGATCCGCGCCAGTCGGTCGAGTTCGAACGGGTCGCGCTGGGTCGTCGTCGGCGCCGCATCGATCCGGCCGTCATCGGGGTCGTGCTTGTCGCGGTCGGGCTGACCGTCGCCGTCGTGAAGCCGTGGGGCGGCGACCCTTCCGGCCCGCCGAGCGACGTCGCGCTCGCGACGCGATCGTCGGATCCGGTCGCATCCGGGCCACCTTCGGGCAACGACCGACCGATCCCGGCGGTCGTGCTGGCCGCCGCGCCGACACTCGAGTGGGATGACGTCGCGTCCGTCATCCGATCACATGCCGAGTGGGGCATCCGGGCGATCCTTCGATCACCCAGCCGATCGACCATCGGAGCCGGGGCCGGATACGAGGAGCGCTGGGCCGCGGTTCGCGAGCGACCCGATGGGTCCTCCCGCGCGATCCTGCAGGTGGGCGATCGATCGCTGGTGGGACTCGGGGTTTCGCATCCCACCGGCCAGACGCCACTGGACGTGCGCATCTGGCGCCGCTCGTCCACGGGCACGCTGTACTGGCTGGATGCACGTCCGATCGCCCGCCTTCCCGCACAGGGCGGCCTCATCTTCGTGCCGTCTCCCTCGGATCCCGGCCTTCCGGCGTGGGCGCCCGGCGAGTACCGGATCGATCTGCTGCTCGGCGACGGGGTGATCCGGTCCGTGGAAATCGCCATCCCGGATCGCTACGAGAACGTGTCTCCGTCCTCCATCGACCCGCAGGCCGTCAGCGAGATCGTGGCGACATCGCAGGCGGATCCGTCCAGGGTGGCCGTCGGTCCGTTCGCGACGATCGATCACATCGCCTATCCACTGGACGGCGTGGGTGGCCCGCCACTCGACGAACCTGGCGCGTGGCTCGACACCGAACCCGGCTCCGGACGGGTCCCGGCTGACCGTGTGGCGGTCGCGACATTGCCGCGCGCCACAGGACTGGGCGTTCGGTTGCCCGACGGATCGAGGGTCCGGGCCGCGTCCTTCCAGCGATTGTCTCCCGGCCCGCTACGCAGCCCGCCGGCGCCGGTCGGCGGCGAGATCATCGATCGTCCTGGAGAGGACCCGTGGGTCGTGTTCGCCGCCCGCCGGGGCGACGCGTGGGCGCCCGGGGTATATCGCATCGATGTGACCTGGAGCGACCAGGACGGGCTTCACGACGGGTCGTGGCACGTCGAACTTCGACCCGGCCCGTACACCGGTCCGCCGCAGCTCCTGGCCATGACGCGAGCCTGGGCGAGGCACGCGGGCCGATCCGGGATCGTGGTCGGCCGGGCTGAACCACTCGAAGGCGGTCCACGAAGCTCGGCGATCCGCCTGTTGCGGACCGCTGACCAGGGGACGACCGGCGACCAGGACGGCTCCGTGGTGCTGTGTGGCGGGACGATCGTGGACGGGACACCGGAAGCGTTCGGGCTCGTCTACCCTGCCGACGACGCCCTTCGCGTGCGGCGCGTTCGGATGGATGGTCCGGAGCCTTCCGGCTGGGAGCTGCCGACGGTCCAGGCGACCGATGTGGTCCTTGGTCTCACGCTTGTCGCCCCGACCGACGGCGCCTCGTTCCGGCCCGGGATCTACCGGGTCGCCGTGGAGGACCGTGCCGGCGAGCGAACGATCACCCTGTGCGTCGGTGGCGCGGGCGCGGGCGGGGAGTGAGCGTCGAGGGCGGGCACGGCCCGGCCGAGTTCCGACCGGTCAAGCTGGGTTCCCGGCGCCGTCGTGTGGACCCGCTGGGGTTCGGCGTCGTCGTCGTGGTTGCGGCCCTGTTGCTCGCTGTGGTGAAGCCGTGGGACGCGCCGGATCCCGCGGTCACTTCCCTTGCCTCCCCGACGACGACTGCCATGACCGATCCGACGCGGTCACCGGTCGCTTCAGTCCGGGATCCCCTGACACCTCCGACCTGGTCCGATGTCGCGCCGGCGGTCACGCGCCGCTCGATGTGGGGGGTCCGGACGATCGTGCCGGTCGACGGACCGGCGGCCGACACGCCTGACCCGGACCGCTTCGCAGAGCGCTGGTACCCCGCCGAAGAGGACGCCGGCGAGGAGGCGACCGCGGTCGTGCATGGCCGGGATGGCGCCATCGTGGCCCTTGGAGTCACGTTCCCGCCCGAGGAGACGCCACTCGATGTCCGGGTCTGGCTGGACCACACCGGTGGCGAGCTGGAGTGGATGGACGTGCTGCCGATCGACGACAGCCCGGCTCGCGGCGCCTTCCTGTACGTCCGTCGAGACGAGCCCGGAGCGGCGGTCCGTCCGTGGGCCGCAGGACGCTATCGCCTGGACATCCTCGTCGGCGAGGGCGTCAGGCGCATCGACGTGCATGTCACGGATCCCACCGGCCGGTTGCCAGATCCGGAGCCGTGGGTCCATGCGGCGCCGCGGGACAGCGTGGTCGACACCGCGGCACTCCGAACGCTGCCGCAGGGGCTGTTCATCCAGGCCGGTGGCGAGACCATCCCGATCCCCTCGAGATCCGGCCCCGTACTGGATGAACGGGCAGCCTGGCTTGACCTGGATCGCGACGTGCCGGGTGAAGGGCCGCGGTCGTTCGTGGCGTCGATCCACCAGCCGGATCTGACCCAGGTCGGCGTTCGACTGCCCGACTACTCGGCCGTCCAGACCAGCGCCGTCAAACGGCTCTCGCCGGCCGGCGATACGACCGGCGGCGTCCGTCGCACGGCGACGGTGTCGATCGGCGCGGCCTCGTTCGTGGCCTTCGCCCCCGGCCGCCAACCGGGCTGGCGTCCGGGCGTCTACGCATTGACCGTCGCCTGGGAAGACTCGGATGGTTCCCACGAACGAACGTGGCACATCGAGTTGCGGCCCGGTCCGGTGCCCGCGACGCCCATCCTGCTGGCCGCGACACGCGCGTGGACGAGGTTCATCGGCTCCACCGGCGTGCTCCTGGGCGTGGCGGAGCCACTGAGCGGCACCGATCCGCTTGGTGTGACGCTGCTGGACATCACGCCTCAGACCGAACCCGGGTATCCTGGCCTGAGCGGGTCGGACCTCATCGGCTGCGGTGAGACGATCGTCCTCGGCCGACCGGAGGTCATCGGGATCGTCGGGGATCCGGACGCCGATCTCTCGCCCGTCTCGGCGCGGATGCAGTACCCGTTCACCAACAACGGGCCGGTGGGGCTCCTCACCGCCGCTGGGGTTGTCCCCGGGCTGACCCTGGTGACGCCGCTGTTGACGGCGGAGCTCCAGGGACCCGCCGCGTACGGCTTCCGAGTCGGCACCGCCGGCGACACCCCCTTCTACACCATCTGCATCGGGTTGACCGCCGGCGGCTGACGCCCGGTCCGCTATGCTGCGGCCATGCCGCGATTGCTCTCACGCAAGCTCTCGCTCGCGGAGCTCCACTGTCACCTCGGTGGCGCGGTCACGCCCGCGATCATGTGGGGGATCGCCCATTCCCAGGGGATCAAGCTCCCGACCAAGGATTACTGGGAGTTCCGGGACATGATCACGGTCTCTCCCAAGCGGAACCGATCGTTCGATGGGTACCTGCAATTGTTCCACTGGACGGAGCTCATCCAGAGCTCGCCGCTCGCCGTGGAGCGCGCGGTCTACGAGGTGGTCGGCGGCGCCTATCGCAAG
>JBKJXL010000020.1:0-4283 GCA_046716225.1 Candidatus Limnocylindrales bacterium
ACCCACGCCCGTGCCGGTCCGAGGTAGACCGCCACCGACGCCGACCCGCTGGCCACATCCCGCTCCAGGTCCGCGCTCGCATTGGCGATCGCGAGGGCGGAACCGGCCAGGACGGCGCACGGCACCAGGACGATGAAGGACACTGGCAACGCTGCGCCGGTCCCGACCCAGGCATAGACCGGCAGCAGCGGGATCCCCAGCGCGAACGGGAGCCACGACCAGGCCGTGCCTTTGGCGAACCGGTCGTAGCCGTACCCGGCGGCCAGCCCGAGGACCGCCACGAGCAGGGTCGCCCTCCCGGAGGGAAGGACCAGGCCGAGACCGAGGATCGCGGTCCCGATCCAGACCGCGCGGGCCGTCGCGACCGTCACCTGCCCACCCGGGATCGGCTTGGGCGGGACCCGCCCGGCGTCGCGCCCGGCGTCCAGCAGGTCGTTGAGGGTGCCGATCGACAGCTGCAGCGCGACCATGGCGGCGCCCAGCCGAAGGGCCGTGAGGCCTCCCCCACCGGCGACCAGCGCGATCGCGGACGCGATGAGGCCGTTCAGGAGCGACGGGAACGGGTGCGTCAGGCGGACGAGTGCCGTCGCGCGGACGAGTGCCGTCGCGCGATCGCGCCCGTCAGACGTAGACGATCTCCTCGAAGTTCTCGACGAGATACTCGATCAACCGGCCTCGACCATCGGATACCTGGGAATGGATCCCCGGCACCAGGGCATGGAGTGTGACCGCCGGGACCATCAGGTCGCCATCTCGGTCGCGTCCGATCGACGCGGGCGGTCCACCCCCAGATGCGAACACCCGTTCGAAACCAGCGTCGTCCAGGGACGCGGCGAGCTTGAAGTCCCGCACGACCTTGCGGACGCCGCGACGGATCGACACGTCGCGCATGAGCTCTGCGGCCCACGCATCGATCTGCTCGTCGCTCTGCTCGTCAAGCCGACGGCGATATTCCTTCGGGTCGCTCGACAGCCCGGTCGCTCCCACGGTTCCTCCTGGCTCAGGGATGGTCGTCGCGAGTATGCCAGACGGGCGGGCGGGCGATCTCCGCGGCCAGCGCCGCCTCCCGCGATCCCTCCGGCCAGTCGTTGAAGACCTCCGTGAGCCATCGCCCGAACCGTCCCGGTTCGGCGACCTCGGGAGCGTCGGCGACCATCCCGTACAGCGCGGTCCACGTGCGCTCCGTCAGCGTATCGAGCGCCTCGCGGGTGGGACGCCCGGCCACGGCGATAAACTCCCCTACCGTGACGGTGACCCGTCCACCGAACCGCAACCAGCTGGCCCCGGTGATCGCGACGGGCACGATCGGTACGCCGGCCCGCAGCGCGAAGTACGCCGGTCCTTCGCTGAGCGGCAGCAGGTCGCGCTCGAGGGCGTGGATCCGACCTTCGCCGGCGATGGCGATGGCACCGCCCGCCGCCAGCACCCGCTCCACTCGGCGGGTCGCGTCGCGCAGGTCCGTCTTGGCCGGCTTGTACGGGATCGCCGTTCCGGTCCATGTCATGACCCGGTTGCGACCGCCCGACGACATGTCCTCCTCCTTCGGCCCGAAGAAGAAGAGCCGCGGCCGCATCGGCAGCGTCGCCATGAGCAGGAACGGATCTGTCCAGCTGAGGTGGTTGAAGCAGTAGATCGCCGGCGCCCCAGGGAGCCGCTCCCCCCCGACGAGCCGGACCCGGAGATACGAGCGGACGAGGCACCACACGACGATCCGGGTCAGCCAGTAGCGCACGGTCATCCGCGCACGTCGGACCCGACCCGGCTCGCCGGCAGCCGTCGGTCGGCGCTCCCCCGCCGGCTCGGTCATTCGACCGTGTCCGGATCGAGGTCGGCGAGTCGGTCCAGGACCAGATCCGCAAGTCGACTGGTCCCCGGCGCCGGCGGCACGCTCGAGTTGGGCACGAGGACGACGGTCATCCCGGCCGCCTTGCCGGCACGGACCCCATTGAGCGAGTCCTCCACGACCAGGCAGGCCGCGGGGTCGACGTGCAGCTGACCGGCCGCGGCCAGATAGACGTCCGGTGCCGGCTTGCCGTGCTCCACCTCGTCCGATGACACCGTGACCCGGAACACGTCGCGCAGCCCGGTCCCATCGAGGGCGATGTCGATCACGGCGCGATGCGCGGATGACGCCAGCGCGCACGGGCGCGTCGCCGCGATCCGCCGCACGACATCGATCGATCCAGGGATCTCAGGTGCGCCCTCAGCCTCGTACCGCGCGACGACACGGCTGACGATCGCCTCCTGGATCACGTCCTCATCGAGGTCCAGGTCCAGCCGGACGCGCATCGTGTGGGCCCACGCCTTCGAGTTGGCGCCCATCACCGCCGCCTGATCGTCCGAAGTCCAGGTCCGGCCATGCTCGGTCGCGAACGCGCTCCGGATCTCGTCCCACCAGATCTCGGAGTCCACGAGCACGCCGTCCAGGTCGAAGATGACCGCCTCGATCAGGACGACGCCTCCTTCGGGGCCGCGAGCTGCGGGACGGCCTGTTTGCGGCCAGATGCAGATCGCGCCGCGCCGTCCGATGCCGCGAGCTCGACCACCATGCCCGACTCCCCCGTGGACCCCGTCGCCGAGCCGTCGGAGCGACGCGGGCGACCGTCCACGGCCGCGAACATGTCCAGCACGAATGCCGTGACAGCATCAGCGCTCTCGTCGGTCCCGCGCAGGATCTGACCCTCCAGCGTGAAGCTCAGGATGCGGTGCCCACCCTGCATCTCGATCGCAAGGTCACCCACCTGGGCGCGAGGCCAGCGGATCAGCTTGCCGCCGGCGCGGGGTCCTTCGCCCGGCACGTTCACCCGGGCGTTGACCTGCACCAGGCCTGCGTCGGTCGCCGCAAACACGGTCCAGCGCATCGACGGGTCGTCGCCCCACGCGATCCAGCATGCGGGATCCGGCTGGCAGCCGAGCATGACCAGCATCGGCTCGACGACGGCGAGGACCTTGGGCGCGACGGCATCCGCTCGCGGTGCGATCTCGACCCATCCACTCAAGCGCATCGGGAGCCTCCCACGGTGCCGCGACAGGTCGCGAGGCTAGCACACGACCATGGCCGCAAGGTACCGTGACGGCATGCACGTCACGCGGCGCCCTGGGACGCAAGTCGGGTTGACCGCTTGGACCTCGTACTGAACCCGCAGTTCGCCGTGCTGGCCGGCGGCGTGACGATCGCCGGCCTGGTCCTGCTCGAACGCGGCCTCCGCGGCTACCGAACCGCCACACTGATCGCCGACACGAGCACGTCCACGATCAGTTCCATCGCCATCGGGGAGGTCCGGATCGCCGGGACCATCGAAGCGGCCGAGGTGCTGCTCGTCTCGCCACTCCAGAGCGTCCGGTGCGTCTACTACCGATCCACGATCGACGAGGATCGCGAGGGCGCCACCGAAGGGGACCTGGTCGAAGAGCGATCGATCGGATTCCGGGTCCGCGATGCAACGGGGAGCATCCGCGTCTTTCCACGCGGCGCGCGGTTCGATGCGCCGCTCCGCTTCGACGCGAAAACAGACCTCATGGGTGACGAGCCGAGCGGTCTGGATCTGCGGCTCGGCAGCGCCATCGACGTCGCCGAGCCGGACCGCGAGGCGCTCGTGGCGGAGCTGCTGCGATCGCCCACGATGGACGCCGTCAGTGGCGGGCGCCATCCGCTCCTCCGTGAGCGACGAGGCCGCCGGCACTATCGCGAGACGCATCTGGCGCCCGGGGACGCCGTCACGATCGTCGGACGGGCCCTGCCCTTCGGGGACCTGCCAGACCCGATGGGCGCGGACCTGGGCGCGGGACCAGATCTGCCCCTCTCGGATCCGGAGATCGCGGCGGACATCGCCGAGGCCCGGGCGGAGGGCACGCTCGTGGACGACCCGGCGGACGCCTGGGGCAATGCCGCCATCCCGGGCTTCGGGATCGGCCGGCCGGTCAGCCAGCCGACCCTTGACGCCGAGGCGAACCCACTGCCCCTGGCCCCGACCGAGGACGCCGCGCGGTTCGAGCGGACGTTCCACATCACGCCCGACGGGCTGGTGCTGGCGGCCTCCGCGGAGGTCCCGCTGCTCATCGCCCACGGCACGCCGGCCGCCGTCGTCGATCGGCATCGGGAGACGTTCCTGCTCGGGTTGCTCGGCGCCAGCCTGGCGATCGTCGGGGCGATGGCGTTCGCCGTCATGCTCAGTGGAGGCTTCGGATCGTGACCCCACCCGAGTTCGTCGCGGCCGCCGCGGTCGGCCTCCTTGTCGCACTGGCGGTGTTCATCGGCCTGTCCGACTACAACGCGGTCATCG
>JBKJXL010000021.1:0-3655 GCA_046716225.1 Candidatus Limnocylindrales bacterium
TCCTCGTTGCTCTCCTGCCGACCTACGACGGCGAGGCGCCATTCGTGCAGGTCCTGGGTCCCGGCGACGCCTTTGCGATCCAGCTCCGGATCTCCCTCGTCATCGGGATCATCCTCGCGATGCCGGCCCTGCTCTACCAGATCTGGGCGTTCGTCTCACCAGGGTTGACGTCGCACGAGCGGAGGACCGTCCGGCCGTGGATCCCGCTCGCTCTCGTGTTCTTCGCCCTGGGCGTCGGGATCGCGTACCTCGTCCTGCCATATGCCCTGACGTTCCTGATCTCGTTCACGGACAACGTCCTGGTGGCCCAGTTCGCGGCCGGACCGTACTTCGACTTCGTCACGACGATGTTCCTTGTGTTCGGGCTGATCATGGAGTTCCCGATCCTGCTGGTCGGGCTGTCGCGCGTCGGCATCGTGACCTCGGATCGGCTAAGCCAGTCACGACGCATGGTCATCCTCGCGATCGCCGTGTTCTCCGCGGTCGCGACCCCCGGTGGGGATCTGATCAGCCCGCTGGCCCTGGGCGGGACGATGTACGTCTTGTTCGAGGGGACCGTCCTGTTCATCCGGCGCACCGGGCGGTGACCGATCGGACGGGGATCGGCGACGGGCCGGGATCCTCGGCCGAGGCCGCTGAACCGGCCGTCATCATCCTGAGCGGCCTGTCCGGGGGCGGCAAGACCGCGGCGGCCAAGCTGTTCGAAGACCTTGGCTACACCGTCGTGGACAACCTGCCCGGCGAACTGCTGCCGGACCTCGCCGAGCTCGTTTCGTCGGACCGCGTGCGCTTCGCCCAGGTCGCCATCGTGATGGACGTGCGGGCCGGTGACACGATGCTGGCCCTCGCGGCGATGCGCGGCGCGTTAGAGGGTCGCGGCATCCGGCCCCGCATCGTCTTCCTGGAGGCCCGCAACGAGATCCTCATCCGGCGTTTCAGCGAGACCCGCCATGCGCACCCGCTCGGTGACCGGCGTGGCATCGCGAGTTCGATCGCCGAGGAGCGCAGCCTGCTGGAGCCGATCCGCCAGGAAGCCGACATCGTCATCGACACCTCGGACCTGTCGCTGCGCGAGCTGCGCGAACGGCTGTTCACCCAGCTCGGCACGATGTCGGACCCGGATCTGCTGGCGATCCAGCTGATCAGCTTCGGGTTCAAGTACGGCCTGCCGCTTGAGGCGGACCTCGTCTTCGATGTCCGGTTCATGCAGAACCCGTACTACGTGGGGGAACTTCGCCAGTCGTCGGGGCTCACCGAGGCGATCAGGACGTTCGTGCTGGGGCAACCCGTCGCCGGTCGCTTCCTCGACTTCGTCACGTCGTTCCTGGAGTTCGCGCTGCCGGCCTACGTCGATGAGGGCAAGAGTCGTCTCACCATCGCGATCGGCTGTACCGGCGGGTATCACCGCTCCATCGTCATCGCCGAGGAACTGGCGACGTGGTTGCGCGAGCGTGAGTTCGGGCCGGTCGCCGTCTTCCATCGCGAGCTGGATCGGGCGTGAACTTGCGGCGCTGGTTGACGCCGGGGATCGGGGTCAAGCGCTGGCTGCTGGTCGTCTTCCTGGGTTTGCTGCTGCTGGCCCTCGCGTTCGCCCACATGCTGCGCCAGGCCACCCGCGACCTCGCCCCGGGTGGTCTCGCCGGGACGGTCATCGACACTCTCACGCTCCAGTTCCTGCCATACCCGGTGCGCGGCCTGATCGTGGCCGTCGTCGGTCTGGCCATCGTCCTGTTCGGTGCCGTTCGGTTGGGTCGGGCCCTGACCGATCCGTTCCGATCCGATGACGCTGGTCGGCCGCTCGTCGAGCTGATCTACCAGAAGCGCTTCCTCGCGCGCGGGCCCCGGATCGTGGCGATCGGTGGGGGGACGGGACTGTCCGCCCTGCTACGCGGCCTCAAGGAGCACACGAGTAACCTGACCGCCGTGGTCACGGTGGCGGACGACGGCGGCTCGTCGGGCGTGCTGCGCGCAAGCCTCGGGATCCCGCCGGTCGGCGACATCCGCAACTGCATCGCCGCCCTGGCGGACGCCGAGCCACTGATGAGCGACCTGCTCCAGTACCGATTCCCGGCAAGTGCGGACGGGGAGGCACAGGGCCTTGCCGGCCACGCCGTCGGCAACCTGCTGCTGGCGGCGATGACGGCCGTCGAGGGCGGGGACTTCGAGGAGGGCGTCCGACGGATCAACCGGATCCTCGCCGTCCGCGGCCAGGTCGTGCCCGCGTCGCCTGAACCGCTGACACTCCACGCGGAGCTCGCCGACGGCCGGATCGTGGATGGCCAGTCGTCGATCATGGCGGTCGACGGGATCAAGCGTCTGTGGCTGACTCCCAGGGACGTGCCCGCCTCGACGGATGCCATGCGCGCGATCGCCGAGGCCGACCTCGTCGTCATCGGCCCGGGCAGCCTGTTCACGAGCCTGCTGCCGAGCCTGCTCCTGCCCGAGATCCGCGACGCGCTGCTGGCCACGCCGGCACCGATCGTCTACGTGTGCAACGTGGCGACCCAGGCCGGCGAGACGGCCGGCTTCGACCTCGCCGGACACGTCGAGGCGCTCGTGGCCCACACCGCTCCGGGCATCGTCGACGTAGTCCTCGCCAACAATCGCTTCAACGCGCGTACACCCTCGGGGTGGCGGGCGGAGCACGTGGGCCTGCGCTGGCCGCCTGAGGTGCAGCCGGTGCCGCGCCTCATCCTTGACGACGTGGTCGACCCAGACAATGCTCACCATCACGACCCGGCCCGACTCGCGGAGGCCATCCTGCGGGCGTTCGAGCGCGAGAGTGGCGGCCGGCGACGCGCGGCGAGTCGCAGCGCCTGATGAGCCGGTCGGAACGCGACCTCGTCACGGCCCTCCGCGCGGAACTCGCCGCGATCGACCCGGCGCGGGCGTGCGACCGAGCCGCCGAGACAGCGGGTCTTGGCACCGACGCGGTCGCCCGGGACGGGCCGGCGGCGCGTCTCGCGGTCCGGCTTCGCCGGACGACCACCGAGGATCCGGCGATCGGTGGCTTCGATTGGGCGTCCGCGCCGGACCACTGCCGATCGGCCTGGCTGCGGGGCCGGTTCCTGGCACGCGGATCCCTGAGCCTGGCGAGCGGCCGGACCCACCTCGAATTCGTCGTGTCGCCGGAAGATGCGCCGATCCTCGCGGCGAGGCTCCTGGACCTGGACCTGCCAGCCTCGTGGCGCCTGCGCCGGGGCCGTGGCGTCGTCACCTGGAAGAGCGCCGAGTCCGTCGGCACGTTCCTGCGCCGCATCGGAGCCGGCGGCGCCCTGCTGGAGCTGGAGGCCCGCCAGGTGTCGCGGGCGCTGCGGGGCGAGCTGAACCGCGTCCTGAATGCGGAATCGGCCAACCTCCAGCGAGCCGTGAGCGCCGCTGGTCGCCAGCTCGACGCCATCGCGACGCTCGACGAAGACGGGGGGCGGGCTGAGCAGCCCGACACCGTCCGGGCGGGCGCCGCCGCCCGGCGCGCGACGCCGGAGGCGACCCTGTCAGAGCTCGCCGAGCATCTCGGCATGCACCGTTCGGCGGTGCAGCGCTCGCTCGAGCGCTTCGAGACGCTCGTCCTCCACGACGAAGGCGGCGCGGGGCGTCGATCCGCGAGGCGGCCCGCTCTGGCATGATTCGCCGCGATGCGTGACGTGATCGTGGC
>JBKJXL010000022.1:0-2767 GCA_046716225.1 Candidatus Limnocylindrales bacterium
CAGTGCTTCAGCCTTGGCCAGTTCCGTGGCGTCGACCGAGTTGAACGAGTAGCCGAGCGCTACCAGCGCATTTCCGATCGATGTCAGCTGGTAGTCGTGGATCGTCACCTTGTTGCTGTAGTCGCTCTGGGCGAGATCGAAGAAGTCCTTCCACGTGCCCATCGGCTTGGTCACGTGTTTCTTGTTGATCGTGTAGCCGGTGGTGCCCCAATTCTTGTTGAAGCCGTGGAGGGCGCCGCCCGAGCCGGCCGGAAAGTAGCCGGGTGCCAACAGGTTCTGATCGTAGCGCGCGGCATCGAGGCGCGGGATCTTCGCCAACTCGAGTGGTTCGACCAGCTTCTTGCCGCCGTAAGTCTCGAAGGTGTAGTTGGTGGAGACGAGCACGTCCCAGCCCGTATTCCCGATCAGGAGCTTGGCCAGCATCTCCTCGTTCGATCCGAGCGGGTTGATCTCGACCTGGACCCCGGTCAGGTCCGTGAACTTCTGGATCGTGGCGGGGTCGTGGTAGTTCGGCCACGTGGTGATGATCAGTTCGGTCCCGAGATCCACGCCCTCTGGCGGCGTCCAGTCGGCGCTGGGGTTGATCGAGGCCGCCGCACTCGGAGCCGGAGCATTCGACGCGGCCGTCGAAGGAGCGACCGCGGACGGCGATGCGCCCGTGGTGGGAGCGCATGCCGCGACGACGGCCGAGGCCATCCCGAGCCCGGTCACCTGCATGAAGCGGCGGCGCGACATGCCGCCCTGCTGCCACACCTCGAGGTGCCGGTCGAACTCGCTTCGATCCATCGCCGTGTATCTCCCCGCTGCAGGATTGGCCGCGTTAGCCGCGAAGTGTACTCGCCCCATCCGCCCGGGATGCAGCCGTTCTACGACCCAACGAAGGCCACGACTCCCGCGTCGGCGGCCTGCTGATCCTGGGCGGAGTCGCCGCCACTGACCCCGACGGCTCCGACGAGGATCCCGTCACGCTCGAGCGGCATCCCGCCGGCGAAGACGATCGTGCGACCGCCGGCGACCGAGTCGTAGCCGTAGAACTCCGTCCCGGGCTGGACCAGCGGGGCAAGGTCGCGCGTCGGCATCCGGTTGACCAGCGCCGTGAACGCCTTATCTCGGGCCAGGGTGATGCCGACCAGGTCGGCGCCGTCCATCCGCTCGAAGGCCACGAGCTGATCACCGCCATCGACGACCGCGCAGCTCATCGCCACGCCCAGCGAGCGGGCGGTGTCCTGGACGGCTGCGACGATCGCCCTGGCCGCGGCCAGCGTCAGCCCGGTCGCCTGCGAGGCCGTCGGCCCGCGCCAGGTGTCGACGTTGTCGATCGGGAAGGGATCCACGCTGCTCGGCCAGTCAGTCGTCGGCGACGATCGAGGTCATCGAGCCGCCCCGACCGCCCGACCGGCGGCCGTTCCAGATGAGCAGCAGCTGGCCGATCAGCAGCATCCCGATGGTGAACGCGAGGACCATCGTCGCGATGGCGTTCGTGGCTGGGGACACGCCGACCTTGACCTGCCCGAAGATGTACAGCGGCAGGGTGGTGGATCCCGGACCGGTCACGAACGTCGTGATGACGTAGTCGTCGAAGCTGAACGTGAAGGCCAGCAGGAAGCCGGCCACGATCGCCGGCAGGAGCTGTGGGAACGTGATCTGGCGGAAGGTTCGCCACGGGGTCGCGAACAGGTCCTGGCTCGCCTCGACGAGGGTTCGATCCATCCCCGACAGGCGCGCGCGCACGAGTAACAACACCAGGCTGGTGTTGAACAGGACGTGGGCGCTGATGACCGTGCTCTGCCCGAAGGTGAACTTGAAGACGCCCGTCCCACCGCCCTGCAGCGTCGCGAGCATGGGGTTGACGATATCGAACACCGTGGCGAAGAAGACGAGCGTAGCCAGCGCGATGACGATCTCGGGCACGATGATGCTGATGTAGATCAGCCCGTCATACCCGGCGCGCAGCTTCCTCCCCACCCGTTGCAGCCCAAGCGCCGCCATCGTCCCGAACAGGGTGGCCAGGATGGCGTTGACGAAGGCGATGAAGATGCTGTTGCCGAGCGCCTTGGTCGCCACGGAATTGGACAACGCGATCCCAAACCAATCGGTGGTGAAGCCGGTCCAGATCACCGCCAGCTTGTTCGCGTTGAACGCGAATATCACGACGACGATGATGGGCAGGTACAGGAACGCATAGACCAGGATCGCCTGGAAACGGAAGACGCCGGTGACGAAGCCGTCCATGCGCTCGGACGCCACAAGGGCACGTCCACGCCCGGGTGCCGAGGACGAGGTCGTTCGAGAGGCCGTCGACGCCACGCTCACAGGACGCTGACGTCCCGTTCGACCCGGCCCCGATTGACGAACCAGATGTAGACCGAGATCGTGATCATCATGATCGCGATGAGGATGACCGCCTTGGCGGACCCGAGCGGCCAGTGGCGCGCCTCCAGGAAGTCAAGCACCAGCGCGTTGCCGACGAGGAAGGTCCGACCGTAGCCCAGGATCTGCGGGATGACGTACTCCCCGATCATCGGGATGAAGACCAGGATGCTACCGGTGATCACCCCCGGCAGGGCGATCGGCCAGGTGATCTGACGGAAGGTCGCCCAGCGGCCGGCGCCGAGGTCCTTCGATGCCTCCACCAGCGTCCGATCCATCCGTTCCAGGGTCACGTACAGCGGGAAGACCATCAGCGGCAGGTACCCGTAGACGAGGCCGATCAGGACGGCGAACGGCGTGCCCAGGATGCGGAAGTCCTCGTCGCCGACGATCCCGC
>JBKJXL010000023.1:0-4465 GCA_046716225.1 Candidatus Limnocylindrales bacterium
CTTGGTGATGTCGCGCAGTTCGAGCCGCATCGGCAGGGCCTCGACGTGTCGTGAACCGCCCCCAGTCCGCGTAGCGGGCTGGGGGCGGTCGTGTTGGCTTGGACGATCCTGGCTACCGACTAGCAGCCGCGCCCGAGGAAGCTGCAGACCGTGACGCTGCCGTCGATGATCGCCGCCTTCAGTGTATCCAGCTCGGCCTTGGTCTCGGCCGAGATCTGGCTGTCGAACTCGTGGAAGGGCGACAGGAGGACGCCGTTGTTGGCGAGCGTCCCGGAATAGTCCTCACCGCCGAGGTCGCCACCCGCCGTCTTCTTGATCACGTCGAGGACAGAGACGTCGATGGCCTTCTGTGCGGAGGTCAGGATCGCTCCTGCGGATTCAGGGATGGTGATCGCCTGGTCGTTGTCCACGCCGATCGCCCACTTCCCGGCCGCGAGCATCGCCTTGATCGTCCCGTTGCCGGTTTCGCCAGCGACTGGATGGACGATGTCGACACCCTGATCGAGGAAGGTCTTGGCGAACTGCTCGCCCTTGGCCGGGTCGTTCCAGGTGTCGTTCCCGCCACTGCCGCCGACGAACGTGCCAGTGGTGGTGGGATCCGGCAGCGAGCCGTCCCAACCGACGACCTCGACGGTCTTGCCCTTCTCCTTGTTGTAGTACTGGACGCCGGCGTAGTAGCCGTCCATGAACCGAGTGACACCCGGGAAGGCCAGGCCGCCATAGGTCCCGACCTTGCCGGACTTGCTCCAGCTCGCGGCCAGATAGCCGGCCAGCATCGCGGCCTGGTCGACCTGGTAGTCGAGCCCGGTGAAGTTCGCGGGAACGCCAGGAGGCGGATCGTCCGCCGTGCCGGGGGTGAAGTCGTCGCCCGCCGAATTCCAGGTCGCGTCGACCTGCCCGAACGCGATGGTCGGGTTGGCGAGGGTCGCCTTCGCCGTGGCCGACCCTTGCAGGAAGCCGACGGTGATGATCGTCTGGCAACCCTCGTCGATCAGCCGCTGGATGTTGGCCTCATAGTCGGTCGAGCCCTGCGCTTCGGCCGACGCTGTCTGGTAGCCGGCGGCCGCCGCGTCATCGAGGCCCTTCTTCGCGAGGTCGTTGAACCCCTTGTCGCCGAGGCCGCCGGTGTCGAAGGCGACGCACGCCTTGTAGTCGATCGCCGCGATGGACGGGGCTGTCGAGGCCGCCGGCGAACACGCCGCCAGGACGATGATGGACGTCGCGCCGAGCGCGACCATCCTGCTTGAGATGCGCAATGTAGCTTCCTCCTCTGGAACCCGGCGTGCCCCTCCCAGGGCGCCGGACTCGCGTAATGTACGTCAGCGGATGCCGTCACGTCGATGCAGTCCGCAATGTCGGTCGCGACATGTCGGACGACCGCTCGGGAGCGACCGGATTGACAGACCCATGGAACGACCGAACGCGCCTCGCGGACCTGCTAGATCTGCATGACGGCCGGCTCGGGATCCCGCTCCTCGACGATGCCGGCATCCGGGAGGTGCTGCGCTCCGCGAGGCGGATCGCCGTGATCGGTGCCTCGAGCGACCCGACCCGGCCCTCCAACGGCGTGCTGCGCGATCTGCGCTCCGTCGGCTACGACATCGTCCCCGTGAACCCGAACGAACGGCTGGTGGACGGCCTCGTCTGCTGGCCGGACCTGGCGACCGCCGTTGCCGCGACCGGGCGGGTGGACATCGTGGACGTCTTCCGGCGAGCCGACGAGTGTGCGACCCATGCCCGGGAGGCGGTCGCTGTCGGGGCCGGCTGCCTGTGGCTCCAGTTGGGCGTGGCCAGTCGCGAGGCCGGCCGGATCGCGCTCGAGGGCGGCCTGAAGGTCGTCATGGACCGCTGCACGATCGTCGAGTATCGGCGGATGGAGGCACTGAACGCCACCTGATGGAGATCGATCGCACGGAGGACCCGATGGCACAGATCCACCTGCACGCCGAGCCGGGCGACTACGCCCCGGTGGTGCTCCTGCCGGGCGACCCGAACCGCGCCACCCGGATGGCGGCCCGGTTCGATGGCGGCCTGGATGCGACGCGACTCGTGAACTCGAACCGCGGCCTCCTCGGCTACACCGGCTCCCTCGGCGGGGTCCCGGTCTCGATCCAGACGACGATGATGGGCACGCCGACGACGACGATCGTGATGGAGGAGCTCATCAACCTGGGCGTGACCACGTTCATCCGCGTCGGGACGTGCGGCGGGTTCGGTGCGTTGCAGACGGGCGACGTGGTCGTGGCGCTTGCGGCGGCGTCCCTGTCGGGGATCGGCCACGTCCTGGGTGGCGGCGAGCCGACGGCCCCGACCGCGGACATCGAGGTCGTGCTGGCACTCGCCGAGGCCAGTCGCGCCGCGGGCCTGACCACCCATCTCGGCCCGATCGTGACGTCCGATGTGTTCTACGACCCGCATCCGGGTGGTGTCATCCGCTGGGGCCGCCGCGGGTACCTCGCGGCCGAGATGGAGTCGGCGGCGGTCTTCCTGCTCGCGATGCGCGAGCGAGGCAAGGGCCGGGAGGTCCGGGCCGGGACGATCCTCACGGTCTCCGACGTCATCCGCGATCCGGACGACCCGGACACCCGGATGCTCGGCGACGAAGCCTGGGACCGCCTCCCGGAGGACGAGCTCATCGCCAGGAACGACCTGACGATCGGGGCCGCATTGACGGCGGCCGAGGGGTTGGGGGCGCGGCTGACCCCGCGGCATCTCGAGCGGGGCTGACCCGCCTCATGCGACGTGCGACAGGCCGAGCTCGACATCGGCCAGGAGATCCTCGACATCCTCGCAGCCGACCGACAGGCGGATCAGCCCGCCGCGCTTGGGTTGCGGGTAGACCAGCGTGTGGATGTCGCCGAGGCTGACCCCGATGTCGCACAGCGCCAGGTGATCCGTGAACGCGGCCATCCCGATCACGCCGCCGCGCGGCTGGAAGGTGAGCATGGCGCCGGCGTGGTGGCCCAGGAGGCGCCTTGCGACGTCGTGGTCCGGATGCGACGCAAGTCCCGGATACCGGACCCACTCCACGTGTTCGTGACCCTCCAGATACGCGGCGATCGTCGCCGCGTTGGCGGACGCGGCCCGGGAGCGCAACTGCAGCGTTCGCACGCCGCGCATGACCAGGAAGCTCGCGAACGGACTAGCGGCCTGACCCAGCGTGTCGGTCTGCTTGCGGATCGGGTCGATGAGGTCCTTGCGGCCCGAGACGACGCCCGACACCGCGTCCCCGTGGCCGGACAGGTACTTCGTGGCGGCGTTCACGACGAGGTCCGCGCCGTGCTCGATGGGTCGCACCAGCGCCGGCCCGAGGAACGTGTTATCCGCGATGAACAGGATGCCGTGGCGGCGGGTGATGGCGGCGATCGCATCCAGATCGGCCACGCGCAGCCGCGGATTTGACGACGTCTCCATGAACAGGACCTTCGTCGCGGGCGTGATGGCTGCCTCGACCGCCGCCAGATCGGTCATGTCGACGGCGGTGACATCGATCCCGCGTCGCGGGAAGTCTTCGTCGAGCAGCACGCCGGTGATGACGAACAGCTCGTCCCCGACCACGAGGTGGTCGCCGGCACCCAGGTGGGCGAACAGCGTCGCCGACACTGCGGCCATTCCCGACGAGGAAACGACACAGTCCTCGGCGCCCTCGAGCGAGGCGATCTTCTCCTCGAGTGCCCGGTTGGTCGGGTTGCCGGTCCGCGAGTAGAAGTAGGCGCCGGGCTCCCACGCAAGGGCGCGATCGACGGCGTCCTCCTTCTCCGCGGCGGTGTCAAAGGCGAACGTCGACGTCGCGTAGATCGGCGGCTTGTGGGCATGGGTCACGGGATCGGGGCGCTCACCGGCGTGGATGGCCCGCGTCGCGAAGCCCTGGCCGTCCGTCCGATCCCGCATCCGTCGTGTCTCCTGTCAACTGGGAGGTGCCATCGGCCGGCACGTCGTCGAGCGCCAAGTCTAGGGCGTCGCTGACGTCTACCCTTGGCCGCGGAGGTGCGGTCGATGGATGGATCGGGAGGCTGGAGCGGGATCGACCCGACGGCGCTCGCGGGGCTCGGTGACGTCTGGATCCCGGTCGGGGTTCCGGGCTACGCCGGCGACGCGAAGGCCCGTTGGCAGGCGATCCTCGACGACCGGTTCGGAGCGGACGGCTGGCGGCTGGCGCACATCGTGCGCGGGGCGGTGGTCTCGCGTACCGAAGCGATCGTCGAATATGAGGCCGCCTATCGGCGGTTCCTGCGCGACCGGCCCGCACTCGTCACGTTCCTGACCGAGGTCTGCGGCAACGTATACGACGACAACGTGACCAATGTCCACGACATGGACTACGAGCAGCCGCATACAGCGATGAACCACTACCAGGACATCTCGGTCCGACGCGTCATCGCGGAGCTGGTCGACGATCCCGGGTGGCCGGCCGTCACGTCGACCGACACGGACCCGACGGACCTGGTGGATCTCGGGACCGGCC
>JBKJXL010000024.1:0-4849 GCA_046716225.1 Candidatus Limnocylindrales bacterium
TCGTCTACGAGGCCGGGGTCTTCGGAGCCCGGCCGGCCCGCCTGCCGTTGAGCATCGGCGACCCGACCATCGTTACCGGCGCCACGGCCGTCGTCAGCATGCTGGAGTTGTTCGGCTACTACCTGCAGCGCGGCTTGATCGACGTCGGGTTTCTCGGGGCGGCCCAGGTGGACCGGTTCGGCAACATCAACACGACCGTCATCGGCGACTACGAGCACCCGACCACGCGACTGCCCGGATCCGGCGGCGCGTGCGAGATCGCGATCAACGCCCGCGAGGTCTTCGTGATCATGCGCCAGAGCAAGCGCAGCTTCGTAGACCGGATCGACTTCCGGACGAGCCCCGGCAACCTGGGCGGCGCCGAACAGGCCGAGCGGATCCGGCGCGAGGGCGGCTGGCTGGGCCGTGGCCCGACGGTCGTCGTGACGGACCTCGGCATCTACCACTTCGACGAGACCGGCGAGATGCGCCTTGACTCGCTCCATCCGGGCGCGACCCTCGAGGCGGTCCGCGACACGATCGGCTGGGACATCAAGGTCGCGACGGACCTCTCCGCCACCCCGCCGCCGAGCACCGAGGAGCTGCGGCTCATCCGCGATGAGCTCGATCCTGGCGGCGTCTACACGAAGTAGACCGGGACCACCGCCGACCCCGGCCACGACCACCGGCCCGGTCCGCCGGCGGCAGGCTGCACGTCAGGATGGCCCGGATGGAGCCATCCGCCGCCAGGGCCGATCCCGATCGCCTGGTCATCCGCTACCTCGACGGCACCACGACCGCCTCGCCACTCACCGCGGCGATGGTCCAGGAGCGCCGTGCCGGCCTGCACATCCTCGATCGCGAGTCGATCCGGACCGGGCGGTTGCTGGCCGCGCTGTCCACGGCGCTCGACCTGACCGAGGGTCAGCTCCCTGGCCACGCCCTGCGCACCTGCTTCCTCGCGATGCGCCTCGCCGATGACCTCCGCCTGTCGTCCGCGGACTCGGCCAACCTGTTCATCGCCGCCTTCCTGAAGGACGCCGGTTGCTCGTCCAACGCCTCGGCGATCACGAAGATCTTCGGGACGGACGACATCGCACTCAAGCAACGCCAGTCCACGACCGAGCGCTCGATGCTCGCGTATGCCGTCCTGACCATGCGCTCGCTGCCATCAGCCGAGCCGCTGCCGCGCCGCCTTCTGCGCCTGATCTCGATCGGCGTCAACGGCCGCCGTGAATCGCGCGAGGTGGACCAGGTCCGCTGCGAGCGCGGGGCCGCGATCGCCCGGAAGGCGGGTTTCGAGGCCGACGTGTCGGACGCGATCATGGATCTCCACGAGCACTGGGACGGCGGCGGCAAGCCGCGCGGCCTGGCCGGCCCAGACATCCACCCGCTGGCCCGCATCCTCGCCGCCTGCCAGGGCCTGGATATCTTCGTGAGCCTGCGCGGCCGGGCGGTGGCGCTGGAGGTCCTCGCCGCGCGACGCGGGAGTTGGTACGACCCGGACGTGACCGATGCGCTCCTCGAGGCCTGCACCCGCGGCGTCCTGGACGACCTCACGGCGCCGGACCTGATCGGCCGGACGCTGGCGCTCGAGCCGTCCGACCTTCGTCGGACGTCGGACGACGATGACATCGACCGGATCGCCGGCGCCTTCGCCGACATCGTCGACGCGAAGAGCCCCTACACCGGCTCGCACTCACTTCGAGCCGCGGAGGTGGCCGAGGGTCTGGCCGTGCGGCTCGGTCTCCCGGCGCCCGCCGTCACGGACATCCGCCGGGCGGCCCTCCTCCACGATCTGGGCAAGCTCGGGGTCCCGAACACGATCCTCGACAAGCCCGGCCGCCTGGATGCCACCGAGATGGAAGTCATCCGTCGTCACCCCGACCTGACCCTTCGGATCCTGGCCCCGATCCCGACCTTCGCCGCGGTCGCCGAGCTGGCGGCCTGCCATCACGAGCGGCTCGACGGTCGCGGCTACTTCCGCGGCCTGGCCGCACCTGACCTCGCCATCGGCGCGCGCATCATCGCGGTCGCCGACGTCTACGAAGCCCTCACCGCGGACCGGCCGTATCGGACGGCGATGTCGCGGGAGCAGGCGCTCGAGACGATGGCCGGGATGGCCGGGGAGCACCTCGCGGCGGATGTCGTGGCGACGCTGGGTGCGACCGTCGTCTAGTGCGGGGCGGGACCGTCCGGGCCGCCCGCGGGTCCCGTCGAGACCTCGGCATCGGAGCGGACCACCAGGACCGGGCAGGGCGCGTGACGCACGACGTGGTCGGACACGCTGCCGATCCCGAACCGGCCCATGACGCCCTTGGTGCGACTTCCGACGACGACCATCTCCGGCGACTCGGCGCGGGCCACCTCCACGATCGACTCGCCCGGATCGCCTTCCCAGACGAGGAGACCCACCGAGACGCCGATCGCCCGACCGCGCTCCACGAGATGGCGGGCGGCCGATTCGCGGATCTCGCGCTCCTGGTCGATCCGGCGCCGATAGCGGCCATTCGGCAGGCGCATCGTCCCGAGGTCGATGGCGCTCATGACCAGGAGGTCGGCACCGAGGCCCTTGGCCAGGCGGAAGGCCTCCTCCGTCGCCGGACCGGCGCTTGCGCTGAGATCGGTCGCCAACAGGATCGTCGACGCGTGGTGTGGGATGGCCATGGGCGGATGCTGGCGGCTGGCCGCTCGAACGGGAAGTGACTGACGGCCCAGTCTCGTGGGCCGACTGTCCCGTGCTGCTGCGATGGGCCAGGCGACGCGCTAGTCTCAGAGCGTGCCGAATCGACATCCCGTTCCGAGCGAGACCCTCGCGGCCGACGCCCTGGAGGCGCTCGATGAAGCGACCCGCGCGATCGCCGAGGTCCGCGATCTCGAGGCGACGCTCCAGCTCATCGTGGATCGCGTCCGGGCCCTCGTCGATGCCCAGTACGCGGCCCTGGGGATCGCCGCTCCGGACGGCGAGATCGAGCGCTTCATCACGTCGGGCATCAGCGATGAGCAACGGGCGAAGATCGGGCCGCTGCCTCGCGGGCACGGGCTCCTGGGCCTGATCATCCACCAGGGCCAGTCGGTTCGCACGCCGAGTATCGGCTCCCATCCGGCCTCGTCCGGCTTCCCGCCCCACCACCCGCCGATGCAGACCTTCCTGGGCGTGCCGATCATCCGGGACGGCCGTCCGATCGGCGACCTGTACATGACCGACAAGCACGGGGGCGACGCCTTCGACGCCGAGGACCAGCGCCTCGTGGAGCTGTTCGCCCGCCATGCCGCCATCGCGATGGAGAACGCCCGGCTGCACGACCGGATCGCGGCCCTGGCCGTGGTCGAGGAACGCGAGCGGATCGGGCGCGACCTGCACGACGGGATCATCCAGCGGCTCTATGCCGTCAGCCTGTCGCTCGAGGATGTCGGGGAACTCGCGACCGAGGACCCGACTCTGGTCGAACCCCGGGTCGATCGAGCGATCGAGTCGATCCAGACGACCATCGGCGACATCCGCCACTTCATCATGGGACTCCGTCCGGGCCTGCTCGCGGGGTCGTATCTCGCCGGTGCTCTCGACCGGCTTGCGGACGAAGTCCGCTTCGCGACGGTCATCGCGGTCGACACGGACGTGGACCCGGATGCGGCCGCCATCCTCGACGACGAGAGCGCCACGCAGCTTCTCGGTGTCGCGCGAGAGGCCCTCAGCAACGTCAGCCGGCACTCGGGCGCGACGACCGTGACGCTCGGACTGGCACGCGACGATGCGCTGGTGCTTCTCACGGTGCAGGACGACGGGGTAGGCTTTGACCCCATGCGGACCTACGGACCCGATCATCAGGGCCTGACCAACATGCGCGAACGCGCGGAGCTGCTCGGCGGCGCGTTACGGGTCGAGCAGCCGTCCGACGGCGGCACGCGGATCGTCGTGGCCGTCCCGGTCCCCGGCGAGCCCGCCGCATGACCGACGACAGGGCGCCCAAGGGCGGAGGGACGGGCCCCGCAAAGCTCCTTCGATTGCTCATCGTGGACGACCACGAGATCGTCCGGCAGGGCCTGGTCGCACTGCTGGACCGCCGCGAGGGGTTCGCGGTCGTCGCGGAGGCGGGCACCGTCACCGAGGCCATCGAGCAGGCCGAACGGCACCACCCGGACATCGTCGTGATGGACGTCCGGCTACCGGATGGGTCCGGCATCGAGGCCTGCCGCGAGATCCGGGCGGAGATGCCCGAGACCAAGGTCGTGATGCTGACGTCGTACCCGGACGAGGAGGCGGTCCTGTCGGCGATCGTCGCCGGTGCGTCCGGCTATCTCCTGAAACAGATCCGGGCCCGGGACCTGGTCGCCGCGCTCGAGGCGGTAGGTCGCGGCGAATCGTTGCTGGACCCGGCCGTGACTGAGAAGGTCCTGGAGCGCATCCGGCGGATCGCGAGCGGGACCTACACGGACGAACTCGCGGCACTCACGCCGCAGGAACAGAAGATCCTGGTCCTGGTCGCGGAGGGCAAGACGAACAAGGAGATCGCGGCCGACGTCTTCCTGTCGGACAAGACCGTCAAGAACTACGTCAGCAGCATCCTCGCCAAGTTGAATCTCGAGCGCCGAGCCCAGGCGGCGGCGTTCGTGGCGAACCGGCGGACCGGGGGCGTGCCCCCGAGCTGAGCGTCAGGCTGGGTCGAACAGGACGACGAACTCGAGCGTTCCCTCGTCGGCGATCGAGATGATGCCCGGCGATGTTCGGGGCGACGATGTCGTAGTCCGACAGGGGGAACGTGATCGATCCCTGGACCTGTATCTGGCCATCGGCGAGCCGAGCCTTGGCCGGGATCTCGACCGACTTCGTCACGCCGTGGAGCGTGAGGTTGCCGACCAGGGTGAGGTC
>JBKJXL010000025.1:0-10459 GCA_046716225.1 Candidatus Limnocylindrales bacterium
CTCCCACGCGGACGCCAGAGAGAATGCGACGTCGGTCGACGAGTACACCAGGATGGCTCGTGCCCGATCCGAGATCCGCGCACCACGCTCGGAGGCCCACCAGACGAACACGTGGGTATCGATCAGCACCCACAACGCAGCAACTCGCGCATGGGGTCCTCGGGATGCATGTAGTCCGGATCCCACTCCGGAACGGGCGCGTCGAAGTCACCATGGAAGATGATCTTGTCGTTGCCTGGCACGCGAGGCTTCGGGCGATCGTGGATCGCCGTCAGGGTCGCGATCGGCTTGCCGGCCTTCGCGATGGTGATCTCCTCGCCGTTCTGGACGCGCTCCAACAGCTTCGACAAGTGGGTCTTCGCCTCGTGGATGTTGACGGTCGCGCCCATGGGCCTACCGTAGACTAAGTCCATGGACTAAGTCAAGCGTCTGGCGGCGCCGGGGCTCGGGTCGCGGATCGGGGCTGGTCGTGGCCGCGGCCCAGTCTGATGAGGCGCAGTCTGATGAAGCGCAGTCTGATGAAGCGCAGTCTGATCGCTCTCGCTGTTCGAAGACGACCGGATCGCGTTTGGCATGTGGCCACTCCTGTCGATTCGGCGGTGCGACACGCTCGCTCGGCCCCGCGGTGAACAGCGACGTCGATCACACCGTTCCGACCGGAGGCCTGGATCACCTGCGCAACGGCTGGATAAGCGGCCCCAGATACAACCTGTGTGATGACCGCTCCTCAGCCAACCAGGTCGGTGGGGCCACAGATCGCTTCGATACGCCATCAGCTTGGTTGGTCACAGCGCGAACTGGGACGTCGCGCCGGGCTGTCGCAGGCCATGGTCCGTGGCGTCGAAACAGAGCAGATCCGGGACCTGACGTTTCGAACCGCCGACCGATTGCTCGCGGCGATGGGAGCCCGGCTCGTCGTCGGGGTGGACGCACCGTACCTTGCCGATCGGCAGAGGCAGCTCGAGCCCGCACATGCCCGCTGTTCGGCTCATGTCGAGGCGCGGCTACGTCGACTGGGTTGGGACACGAGGAGGGAGGTCGAAGTCGGTGGCGATCGATCTCGAGGGTGGATCGACCTCGTGGCCTACCACCCGGCGCGGGGATCTTGCTGGTGATCGAGATCAAGACGGAGATACGCGACTTCGGGGCGATCGAGCGTGCGTTCGGGTGGTATCAGCGCGAGGGCCAGGGCGTCGCGCTTCGCTTTGGTTGGCGTCAGCGGTCGACCCGGGGTTGCCTGCTGCTCCTTGCCACGCAGACGAGCGATGCGCGTGCGGCAGCGGATCGTGAGGCATTCGACATCGGGTTCCCGGTTCGCGCCCGTGAGCTTGCCGGACTCGTAGGAGGCACACGAGCGCCGACGCGCGACGGGCGGGCGGTGGCGATGATCGATCCTCGCTCGCGACGGCACGCGTGGCTACGGCCCCTGCGGATCGATGGGCGCCGATCCCCAGCGCCGTACATCGACTACGCCGACTTCATGCGGGCCCTCGGGCCAGGGTCGGTCCCGCCACGCCGCTGCTGAACGCTGGCATCGATCGAATCGGCCACGTCTGAGCGTGCCGATGAGCCCGGGTTGACGATACGGTTGACGGCCACGCTCGGACGGGCCGGATCAGATCAGCGTGGACGATCGATGGGCGTCGTCGAGACGGCCCAGGATCTCGCGAGCCGTTCGCCACACGCTTTGAGCGGAGCCGCGCCGGCCGCCAGGGCGACGTCGAGTGGGACGAGGACCTCCCAGACCGGGACCGCCTGCGCACCGACGGCCGCCAGGGCCTTGGTCCCCTCGGGTTCCACGCTCCCGCCAACACCGATGCACCGCTTGCCGGCCGCCTGGGCTCGTTTGGCGACGCCGAGGGCCGTCTTGCCGAACGCGGTCTGCGCGTCGATCCGGCCCTCGCCGGTGATGACGAGGTCGGCCCGCGCCAGGCGAGCATCGAAGTCGGTGGCGTCCATGACGAGATCGACGCCCGGCCGGAGAGCAAAGGAGCGGAATCGGTCCTGGATCGCGAGGAGCGCGAAGCCGACGCCGCCAGCCGCACCGGCTCCAGGCGTGTCGCGCTCGCGACGGCCGGTCTCGGCCTCGAGGGCGTCTGCCCAGGATTCGAGCGCACACTCGAGGATCTGACGGTCCTTGCGTGTTGCGCCCTTCTGCGGGCCGTACGTTTCGGTCGCGCCGGTCGGGCCCAGGAGCGGGTTGCTCACGTCGCAGGCGACCTGGAGGTCCACCTCGGCGAGACGCGGATCGAGGCCGGAGAGGTCGGCTCGGCGTGGATCTACCCCGATCACGATCGGCGGCGTGGGCGTGCCCCCGCCTTGGAGCTCTGAGCCTTCGTCGGTGCTGAGGATCCTGACCCCGAGCGCCTCCAGCAACCCGGTCCCGCCGTCGTTCGTGGCACTCCCGCCGATGCCGAGCGTGATGTGTCGGGCACCCGCATCGAGCACGGCTTTGATGACCTCACCGGTGCCCCAGGTGGCTCGGATCATGACATCGCCGGTCGCCGGGTTGACGAGCGACAGTCCCGATGCCTTGGCTAGCTCGACCACGGCCCGCGTCCCGTCCGGCGACAGGAGCCACGTCGCCTGGTGCCGATCGAAGTCCATGCCGAGGACATCTGCCGTTTGCCACTCCCAGCCACCGGCCGCCGCGACGGCTTCCAGGGTGCCTTCGCCGCCATCGGCGAGGGGACAGAGGAGCACCTCGTCGTCGGGGCGAGCGCGGAGCCGACCGTCAGCGAGGGCCTGCGCCACCTGGACCGAGGTCAGTGAGCCCTTGAACGAGTCGGGTGCGAACAGGACGATCACGTGGGGGTCCCGCGGCGCCGATGCAGACCGGTGGGGCGCCGATGCAGGCCGGTGGGGCGCCGATGCAGGCCGCCGCGCGCCAAGCCGGCCGACTTGTTCTCATATGCCTGTGGGGGCTGCACTAACGCGGTTCTGCCCGGGCGCCTGTCATGCCCCCAAGCGTGAACCGTCACGCGGGCCCTGCCATACGCCCGTAGAGGACGCAGATGGCGAGAACTGGCGCCTCGATCCACGCTAGTGCGTCCCTGGCGCGCATATGGAAACATCTTCGGGAAAAGGAACGGGCGATCCACGCTCGCGCCCGGCCACGCTCGCGCCACGGCCCCGCGCCCCGGCCACCCTCGCGCCCCGGCCACCCTCGCGCCCCGGCCATCGCTCGCGACCAACGACCCTCAGCGTGGTTCGCCGCCACCCAGCAGGCGGCGGTGCTCGACGTACTCGGGGATGCGGATCATCGGCGGGCGCTCCTGGTCGGCCAGTTCGATGACCTCGAGGCCCAGGCGGCCCTTGCCGGAGCGCGGCAGCTTCATCGTCGAGCCCATCTCCGCGAAGAGGCGCGCCTTGTGACGTTCCTCAAGGCGCTTCATGACGGCCTGCAGGATGACGAACGACATCCGCGACAGACCCTCGAGCTCCTGGTTCCGATGGACCCGCCGCTCCAGATCCACCTGGCCGAGGCCTTCGATGCCGAGCCGCTCTGCGGCATCGATGAGGTGGCCGATCTCGACCGCGTACCCGGTGAAGAAGGGGATCGTCTCCAGCAGGGATCGGCGTCCGGCGTACTCGCCCGACAGGGGCTGGATCATCCCGGACAGCTCCGGGTAGAACAGGTTGATCAGCGGGCGCGCCACGAGCTCGGTGACCCGGCCGCCGCCGCCCTCCTTGAGCGTGCCGTCTTCGACGATCGGGCGCTGGTAATAGCCCTTGACATACTGCAGCCGCGGCTCATGCAGGAGCGGACCCAACGTTCCGTAGACCATCCGGTGGTGCCAGTTCTTCACGTCGGTATCGGCCCACACGATGATGTCGCCGGATGCCGCGAAGAGTGACTTCCAGAGCGCCTCGCCCTTGCCGACGAACGAGCCGTAGCGCGGCAGGACTTCCGGATGGCGCACCACACGCGCACCTTCCGCCTCGGCGATCTCGCGCGTCCGGTCGGTGGACATCGAATCGATGACGAGGATCTCGTCCAGCAGAGGGACCCGCCCGACCATCTCGCGCATCGCACGACGCACGATCGGGCCGATCGACTCTTCCTCGTTCAGGGTCGGCAGGACGAGGCTGACCGTGAGGCGCTGCTTCTCCTTGAGCGCGACGAGTCGTCGCAGGTCCATGAACTCGGCGTGGTGGAAGTTCGATTCGCCGAACCAGCGTTCCACCTTGGCCGGCACGGCACGCGCCTCCTCGGCGGCACGGTCGGCGGCCGCGAGCGTCTCGGCACGGGTCGCCAGGCGATCGAACGTGGCCCGCTCGATCGGGTCGCGCGTCTTGACCACGACGACGCTCGGCTTGGCGCGCGCGGCGATGGCCTCGGGCAGGGCCCCGAACAGGTACGTCTCGCCGTTGGCGCCGGCGGCGGTCGCCGAAGCGCCCATGACGACGAGATCCGAGCGCTCGGCCTCGCGCAGGATCGCGTTGCGGACGTTCGGGGCTTCCTTGAGGAGCGCCTCACCCCGATTCTTGAGGTGTTGCTTGATGAACGCCGCCAGGGCATGTTCGGCCTGCGCTCGGACGGCCATCGTGATGCCGGGCGGGACGAGGTGGAGCACGACGACCGTGGCGTCGTGGTGGCGCGCGATGGCATCGGCGTAGCGGATGGCCAGTTCCGCGTGTGGGCCGCCGCGGACAGGCACCAGGATCCGCTTGATCGTTCGTGAACCGCGCTGCTTGACGACGGCGATGTCGCACGGGGAGTCGCGCACGACCTCATCGATCGTGGGCGAGAAGACCGTCGGCCCGGCCTGGTCGCGCGCGCCGGTCTTGCCGCCCCAGCCGAAGATGATGAGGTCCGCTTCCTGCTCCGCGGACGCCTCGATGATGCCTTCCGCGGCGTGGCGCCCGATGCGCACGAGCGGATGGATCGTCGTCCCGCGCGGGGCGTAGTCGAGGACCCGCTGGAGCAGCCGGCGGGCGTGGCGCGCCCGGGTGGCACCTTCGGAGAGGGGCATCCCCTCGGGGACCTCCACGATCCCCAACGCCGACAGCTCGCCGTTGCGTGGATCCAGGATGGCCGCCCCGAGGCGGACCAGCTCCTCGGCCGTGGTGGGGTTGGCGACCGGGATGAGGATTCGCGTGGGCAGCGGCGATCTCGACTTCACGCCGCGCCGCCCGACTCCACCCAGCGGTCGACGAGGAACGGCTTGAGGAGCTCGAACTCGCGTGCCTGACGCTCCACGCGGTCCTCCGCCTGGGCGGTGGTCACCGCCCGGTTTTCCACGACGAAGCTGCCGACCCGCCCGAAGTAGATGGGCACGAGGGCGGCGACCAGCGTTTCCACCTTGGCGTTCGGACCGCGGGCCGCGACGACGAGGTCATAGATGACCCTGGCCCAGACATCGTCGGGGAAATGGAACGCCGCGACGGCGTCGGCCATCTCGAGCGTCGTCGCCGTCGTCGATGCGACATCGCCGCCGAGTCCGAGGCGGGTCCGCGCCTGGTCGCCCAGGCGGCCGGCTTCCGCGGCGAGCTCCAGGACGGTCTCGGCCGTGGCCGGCGCGAGCATCGCGCGCCACTGGTCGGCGAGGGTCAGCGAGCCGGCGTGGAACTCCGACAGGAGCCGGAGCGTGTTCACCTCCAGGGGCGGCGGGTCGATGATCCGCTCGAAGCCGTAGGCGGGGACGTCGTGGCTGCCGTGGATGGGGAGCCAGTGCTCCTGGTACCGGTCGGCGAGCCGCAGGATCGTGCCGACGACCTGGCGGAACATCGGCCCGAGGTCGGAGCCCGGGTCCTTCGGGTCGTGGATCTTGGCACCCAATCTGGTCTGGCAGACCGCGAACCCGGCGGTCAGCGCGGACGTCGTCATCCAGATGTCGATGCCGAACCGGCTGATGTCCTGGGTCCAGTCATCGAGCGTCAGGTAGTGCTTGACGAGGTCGCCACTCACCCCGAAGTCGCCGCCGATCGGCTGCCGGATGCGATGGCCGTACAGCGCGCGGGTCAGTGGGTAGGTGACCGTGTTCGTGATGGTGCCGTCGTACTTGTAGCGCGCGTACAGCGGCGACACGAAGTCGTAGCCACCCTTGAGGATGGGCCCGGCCAGCAGTTCGATCCACTCTGGGACGATGGACCGCAGATCCGAGTCCACGACGACCAGGGCCTGGACGTCCAGCGCTGCCGCGATCTCGAAGATGGCCCGCAGGGCCGCCCCCTTGCCGCCGACACCGTCGATCTCCGGGTAGGTCAGGCTGACGCGTTCGAGCTTGTTGGTGGGCCGGACCAGCAGGATCTGCTCGATGTAGTCCGGCGGCTCGGGCTCGATGACCACGCGGCCGGTGCCGTCGGGGGAGCCTGCGTCGGCGTTGACGACGACCGGATGGAGGTCCGGGAAGTACTGGACCAGCCCGGCCTGGGCCGCGCGCACGACATAACCGATCGTCGCAGCGTTCTTGAAGCTCGGGATGCCGACCATGATGTCCGCCTTGCCGAGGCGAGCGATCTCGTCGCGGATGGCCGGCGCGAGTGTCGTTCGGGGCACGCCTCACCGTACCATCCGGGGCGCCCCGGCGCCCGACCCGGCGACGACGACTAGCGCCGCGGCATCGCGATGCTGGCCCAGTCCGGGGCGTCCGAGCCCGGGGCGTACCGGCCGTTGGCGGACTTGAACGAGATTCCCGGGAACCCCATGGATCGCCAGGACCCCACCCACGTATCGATAGGCGGCCGAACGAAGGTCCCCCGGCGGACCAGATCCGTCTCCGTGATGACGGACTCCAGGAGTCGTCGGCGTTCCAGCAGCGGGATGTCCAGCAGGGCCGTGCCATCGAGCCACAGCAGATCTACCAGGACGAGTGCGACCGGGTCGTCGTCCTGGGGCATCCGCGCGGCTCGTCCCTCATTCAGGCGCCGCTCGTCGCTGCGGCGACGCGAGCCCAGCAGGGTCTTGGTCACGACGTTGCCCGTCGAGTCGCGCTGGTCTTCGCCGGTGTACGTCCCGACGCCGCCGTGGGCCACCTCCGCGGTCACGTACCCGTCGACGATGAGTTCGGACGCACGGCACGCGCTGGCCAGGGCATCGGCGAGATCCGGGAAGCCATCGAGCCGGTCGCCGTCCGGATCCTGCAGGACGGCGGTGTCAGCCAGGACCGCACCAAGGAACCGCAGCCCAGACCAGAGGGGCTCGACGATCGGGTCCCGCACGCCCTTCGCGCTCTTCGAGCCGAACGTCTGGGGTCGCCATGCCGTCACGACCTCGAGCGCATCCATGACCGTCATCGTACCCGCCGGCGCCGCTATCATCGCTGCGTGACGAGCGCCCAGGGTCAACGCGGTCCGTCGAACCCCAGCCGCGGCTTGTCCCGGATGACCCCGAGTGGACGTGCGATCGTCCCGGCGTCCTGGATCCTGTACGACTTCGCGAACACGATCTTCAGCTTTGCCGTTGTATCGAGCGCGATCGGGCTGTACCTCGTCAGCGACGATCAGTTCGGGGAGCGGGATGGGAACGCCGTCCTGTCACTCGCGATCGTCATCAGCGTCGGCATCAATGCGCTCGTCTCGCCGATCCTGGGCGCTCTCTCGGACCGCGGCGCCGGGCGCATGCCGTTCCTGCTCTTCTTCACGCTGCTCTGTGTCGGCGCCACGTTCTTCATCTCGGATGTGCCGGCCGCCGGCAGCCTGATCTTGTTCATCCTCGCCAACTTCGCCTACCAGGCGGCCCTCATCTACTACGACGCGCTGCTGAAGACCGTCAGCTACCCCGCTACCCGAGGGAAACTCTCCGGGATCGGCGTTGGGATCGGCTACTTCGGCACGGTCTTCGTCGGGCTGCTCATCGCCGGGCTCGACATCCCGGTGTCAGACGTCTTCCGGCTGGCTGCTTTGTTGTTCGGCATCTTCGCGATCCCGATCTTCCTGGTCGTTCGCGAGCCGCACGTGGGTGGCCCGGCCATCACCGGTGCCGACATCCGCGACTCCTTCGGGCAGCTCAAGCGGTCGGTCGCCCACGCACGTCAGGTTCCCGGGCTGGGACGCTTCCTGCTGGGGCGCTTCTTCTACTCCGATGCCGTGAACACGGTCATCGTCGTCATGACCGTGGTCACGGTGAAGGTCTTCGAGCTCGAGTACAGCGAGTCGGTTTCGGTGCTCCTGACCCTCACGCTCGTCGCGATCGTCATGAGTTTCGTGTGGGGTTGGCTCACGGACCGGATCGGGCCGAAGCGGACGCTTGTCGTCGTCCTCATCTCGTGGGCGGTCGGCCTGATCGTCGGAACGATCGCCATGGGCTTCGGGGCAGGCGGCTTCACCCTGTTCCTCGTTGCCGGCGCGATCCTGGGCAGTGGCCTCGGCGGTGTCCAGGTCGCAGACCGCGTCCTGATGATCCGGCTGTCCCCACCCGACAGGATCGGCGAGTTCTTCGGGATCTACGGGCTCGTAGGGAAGGGCAGCCAGGTCGTGGGGATGATCCTCTATGGGGTGATCCTGTTCCTGCTGTTCGACAGCCTCGGCAACGGGGCGTACCAGGTCGCGGTGCTCAGCCTGCTCGTGACGATGCTCATCGGACTCTGGCTCGTCTGGCCGGTGCGTGACGACTGGGCGGGTTCGGGCGAGATGGTCGACGCGGGCGAGTTCGGCCACGGTGGGCCGCCGGACCGGCTGTCGCCCGGATCCGCACCGCTGGAACCGCGCTAATCCGACTCTCAGTCCGGGTACCCGTTCGGGTGGGCCTGTCGCCAGGACCAGGCGGACCCGACGATTTCCTCGAGGCCGGGCCGCTTCGCCTCCCAGCCCAGGACCTCCCGGGCGCGATCGTTGCTCGCGACCAGGATCGGCGGGTCGCCGGCGCGGCGGTCGCCCATCGTGAACGGGATCGGCCGTCCGACGACGCGCTCGGCTGCCGTCAGGACCTCGCGGACGCTGAACCCCCCGGCGGTGCCGAGGTTGCTGATGAGCGGCTCGTCCGTTCGCGGATCGCCTGGTTCGGTGGCCTCGATCCCGCGCATGTGCGCGTCGGCGAGGTCCGCGACATGGATGTAGTCGCGGATGCAGGTCCCGTCGGGCGTGGGGTAGTCGTCGCCGAAGACGGTGAGCGGCGCGCGACCCTCGGCGGCCCGCAGCACGTTGGGGATGAGGTGCGTTTCCGGGTCGTGGTCCTCACCCAGCGCCTCGGTCGCACCGGCCACATTGAAGTAGCGCAGCGACACGCTTCGAAGTCCGTACGCCGCCCCGTACCAGCGCAGCGCGCCCTCGAAGGTGCGCTTGGTCTCCCCATACGGGTTGATCGGCCGAAGGACGGCGTCCTCCGGGATCGGGGTCGCATCCGGGACGCCATACACGGCCGCGGTCGACGAGAACACGACGCGCAGCACGCCCGCGGTCCGGGCGGCCTCGAGGAGCGCCACGCCACCGGCCACGTTGTCGCGGTAGTACTTGGCCGGGTCGCGCCCCGACTCACCGACCAGCGATCTCGCCGCGCAGTGGAGGATGGCATCGATGCGCTGCTCGTCGAGGAGTCGAGCGACGAGGCCCTGATCCCCATATGAACCCTGCTTGAACAAGGCGCCGTCGGGGATCGCCGCCGGATGTCCGGTGGTGGCGTCATCCAGCACGACGACGTCGTGGCCGGCCGCCAGGAACGCCTCGACCGAGACCGAGCCGACGTAGCCGGCGCCGCCGGTGACGAGGATGCGTGTCATGCGCGAACGATAGGGTGTCCGCTCGCCGGTCGTGCCGTGCTTCTGGACGTCGAGACCGGTGACGTGGAATCCGCCGTGGCGACCCGCATCAGTGCCGGCGGAACAGCCGATCCAGCCAGGTACGACGCTTCGGCGTCGGTGGTTCCGCGGGTGGATCGACGGCGGTCGTCGCGGGCGAGGGTTCGACGTGGACCGACTCTGCGAGCGAGGGCGTCTCGAGGGTCGGCTCGGTAGAGGACGCTGCGGCCTCGCCACGATACGCCAGGACCTCCTCCAGGCGTTCCACCATCCGCGCGGCAGCCGCGTTCTCCGGATCGATCGCGAGGGCTCGCCGTGCCAGCTCCAGCGCACCCGCTTCGTCACCTCGTTCAAGGCGAACTCGGGCCAGTCCGACGACCGCGATCGAGTTCTGCGGATCGGTGTCGGCGACCTGCGCGTAGAGGACCTCGGCGCGATCGATGAGCCCGACCGACATCGCCCGCTCGGCCTGGAGCAGCAGCTCGATCACGCGTCGTCCGCGAGCGACGCCTGGGCCAGCAGCAGCAACGTCGGTCGGTCGTTGAGGGCGGGGTCCGCGATGACCCGCTCCAGCAGGTCGTCCAGTACACGCCCGAGTGACGGCCCCGACGACATCCCCAGCTCCTCGATGAGATCGGACCCGTCGATCGCCAGGCCGCGCAGGTCGAGCACCGCCTCCGCCCGGATCTGGTCCAGGACGCGTTCCCGCAACTCGTCGAGGCGTCCGGCTTCCCCCGGCAGCCCCGCGCCGACAATATAGGCCTAGCGCAGCACGAACAGCT
>JBKJXL010000026.1:0-2822 GCA_046716225.1 Candidatus Limnocylindrales bacterium
GAGCCCGGCCTCGACCATCAGGCCGATGCCCACGCCGAATAGCACGAGCCCGACGAGCAGGCCGGGGAGTCGCGGTAGCGCCGCGCGGAGATCGAACCGTTCACGCATCGAGGCATCGTAGCCGCCGACGTCGGCGAGACGGGGCATGGGCTGTCGCGTCGCGCCGGAGTCGACAAAGCCTGCCTGGCCTCATTCACAACGCCGCTGAAGCGCGACGATCAGTCATGTCGTCGTCTGGCAGGCGACGATCCTGCCCGGCAGGCGCCCCCGCGCCGGCCAACGGACCCTGCCGCCGGTGCGACGCAGGTCTTGTCGCCTGGGAAACGACGGGCGACCCGATGTCGACGGGAGGCGCCCCGCGAGGCCGTCAGCCGGTGCGCCGGAGGTCCGCCAGCAACGGCTCGGCGGTGAGCGGCCCGCCCAGCAGGTCGCGCAGGAGGTCGGCCGGAGTTCGCGATGCTCCGGCCGCGAACAGTCGGTCAGCAAGGAATTCGAACCAGCCCGGATCGCCGTCCCACCAGGGACCCCGCAGCTCCAGCAGCCGCCCCCGGACCGCGGCCGCCACGATCGCCGACAGCGCGTAGTTGGCCATGTACCCGGGCGATTCGATGAGTTGACCCCGCACTGCCCACCACGACCACTCCGGATGCGGGATGACGCCGAGGCCCTCGTGCGCGATCTCCGCCCAGATGTCGTTCGGGCGGCGTTCGGGATGTCGATAGACCTCGATCTCGAACAAGGCCCAGCACACGTCCAGCATCACCGCGCCATATCGGTCGAGGAGGGCATCGCGGGCATCCACGGCGTCGCCGAGCCATCGCCGCTGCCAGGCTGGTTCGGTGACGTCCCAGCCCAGGATGTCGGCGGTGGCCTCGAGGAACGCCGCCGACGACATCGGGTACTCCGCGAACCCCGGGCGTGTCCGCAGGCCGACCGCCGCCAGCGCATGCCCGCTCTCGTGCAGGAGCTCCTGCAGGTCGCCGACACCACCGTCCGGATAGGTCGCGAAGACCCACACCGGTCTGACGCGCCAGCCCGTGGCGGCCTCGGGATCTGGCTCCAGGCCGGTGCCGGCCGTGAAGGCGACCGGGATCAGGGGTCGGCCCGACCGAGGAGTCACGTCGTAGCGGATGGACAGCCCCTCGACGTCGGCTCCGAGCGCGGCCAGGTAGGCCTGGTTGATAGCCAACAGCCGGTCCTGCGGCGCTCGCTCGTCCAGGCGCCGGCTGGCAGCACCAACCACGTACCAGTAGTCCCAAGGCTCCACTTCGTCCGGGCCCAGGACGGCCCGCCACGCCGCCAGGATCGCGTGGAACGTGTCCTCGGCGGTGCCGGGCGCAAGGCCGAGCGCGACCGCGTTCGCCTCGATGGTCGAGCCATGGGCGGACCAGCGTGCGGCGGTGGCACGGACGAGTCGCCGGAAGGGACTGGCGTCGCGGCCGTCGCCGTCGACACTCCGCCAGACCGGTGCCATGGCCTCGAAGATCGCCCGGCGAGTGGCCGGGTCCGGTTCGCTGCCGAGGTGGCCCAGCGCCGTCAGCCGATCCATCGTGTCGGCGCGATACCGGACGCGATCGGCGACCTGACCGAAGCGTCGGTACGTCGTGGCGCGCAGCCGCCGGGTCGCTGAGTCCTCGGCCGCGGTGCCGCCCGCGTTCGGCCGGGCACCCGGTGTCGGCTCGAGTTCATCGAGCCACTCGAGCGATGCCCGCATATTGGCCAGAGCGGCGATGTCATCGACGCTCGACGGGACGTTGGTTCCCTCAAGGAGCGCGTCGAACGCCCGCCTCCTGCGTCGATAGCGCCCGGCCAGCGCGCGCGTCGAACCCATCGCTGGGTTCGCCGGCTCGCCGCGCGACCGCGCGACCAGCAGGTCGCCGAACGCCGCGTTGAGCGACACGTACGCCGCTTCCGTCACATCGATGCCATGCGCCGCCATGGCCCGAGGATACGCGGCGAGACCCGGCGCCTGTCACCATGCTGGCATGGAGATCCATTTCCTCGGCGGTGCGACCACGGTGACCGGGTCGCAGTTCCTGCTCGTCACGGAGCGGGCCCGCGTCCTCGTCGACTGCGGCATGTTCCAGGGCAGCCCCAACGAGAGCATCCGGAACCGCATCCCGTTCGACTTCGAGCCATCCGAACTTGATGCTGTCCTGCTGACCCATGCGCACCTGGACCACTGCGGGCTGCTCCCGATCCTGGGGCGGGAGGGCTACACAGGCCCGATCCACGCGACCGCCGGGACCGTGGAGCTCGCGACGGTCGTGCTCCTGGACTCCGGGCATCTCCACGAGGAGTTCGCGAAGCGCGACGCGCGGTGGGAGAAGCGACACCCTGACAAGGTCGGCGCGGACGATCGGAAGCAGGCGGACAACTACCAGGCGGCCCTGGACCTGGCCGAGGACGGCGAGGACGGGGTGCTTGGCGGTGACGCCGGCGAGCACGTCCCCACGACTGTCGAACCGGTCCCCGGACCTGCGGCGCCCGACACCTGGCCGCGCGACCCGGAAGCCGAACTGCGGGCCCAGCCCGCCGCCCTCGACATCGACCTCGATGTGCCGCTCTACACGGTCAAGGACGCCGAGGCGGTCCTGCCCCAGTTCGCACCGCTGCGCTACGGCGAGGAGATCGAGGTGGCGCCCGGGGTCCATGCCACGTTCCTAGATGCCGGCCACATCCTGGGGTCCGCGATCATCCGCGTCCGCGCCACGGACCGCGAAGAAGGCGAGGAGCGGGTCATCGTCTTCTCGGGTGACGTCGGCCGGCCCGGCACGCCGATCCTGCGCGATCCGACGGTCATGACCGGTGCGGACTATGTC
>JBKJXL010000027.1:0-3397 GCA_046716225.1 Candidatus Limnocylindrales bacterium
TCGCCTATGTCGCGACGGATGCGGAGCTCGGGCAGGCCGGCGTCGCCCGGATCGGACCCGACGCATGGCAGCGGCCCCCGGGCGGGCGCTGGGTGGGATCGACCGCCGCCGAAGCCTTCCAGCACTCCATCGATGTCCGGGTCCTCCAGACGGCGCTGACCGCCGCCGGGCGGGCGATCTTCGAGGACCGTGGGGTCGAGGTCATCGAGGGCGCCCGGTCGCGACATTGTCGGATCGCCGTGGATGGCGAGACGTTCGGCGCGGCCTTTCCGCAGATCCGCTGGCTGGTCGGCGATGCCGACCTGCATCGCTGGCGTGGGCAGCTCGACTACTGGGTGTTCCTCGACGGCCAGCTTGGACAGGTCGCCGGGAGTGCGAGCGGCGAGGCGGTCGGCATGGATCCGGATGCGTTACTCGCGACCGTGGAGGTCCGGATGACGGCGACGTCGCGTGACGACGACCTGGTCATCTATCCTCCATCCCCATGACCTTCGATGACGAGCCCAGCCGATACGCGGCGAAACGCGATCGGCTCGCTCGCCTGATCCGTGTGGTCACCGTCCTGCGCGGGCATCCCGACGGCATCCGGCCGGCCGAGATCGCCCGACGCATCGATGTCTCGCCGCGGACCGTCTATCGCGATCTGCGCGCCATCGATGAGGAGATCGGCGTCGCCGTATGGTCGGACGGCGGCAAGTGGGGCGTCGTCGGCGAGGAGTTCCTGCCGGCGCTGAAGCTGACCCTATCCGAGGCGATGGCGGTGGTCCTGTCGGCCCGCTTGATGGTCCGGTACGCGGATAAGTACGATCCGGACCTCGCCGCCGCCTTCGAGAAACTGGAGGAGGTCCTGCCGGCGCCGCTCGCCGAGCACGTCGAACGGACGCTGGACGTGCTTGCCTCGCGTCCCACCGACGGTCGATTCAGCAAGCACGTCCACACGTTGACGCGGGCATGGGCGGAGCGGCGGGTCGTGACCCTCGACTACGAACCGGCGCGCTACGGACCCGATGCGGCGGCGCGCCAGGCCGTCGTCCGGCCGTATCTCATCGAGCCATCGCTCCAGACGCATGCGCTGTACCTGATCGGCTGGGACGAGACCAGAGGGGCGCTCCGGACGTTCAAGATCGAGCGGATCCTGGACGTCGCTCTGACCGCGCGGACGTTCGAGTCGCCGGACCGGGACGCGATCGAAGCGCTCCTTCGGCCCGCATGGGATATCATCGCCGACCAGGAGCTGGTAGACGTCCGTCTGCGTTTCGCTCCGGCCGTGGCGTCTCGCGTGACCGAGGCGACGTGGCATCCCACCCAGCGTGCCCGGCTCGAGCCGGACGGTTCGCTTCTCTGGGAGGCGACCGTCTCGGGGACCATCGAAGTCCGCCTATGGATCCTGTCCTGGGGCGACGACGTGGAGGTGCTCGCACCGGACTCCCTGCGTAGCGACGTAGCGGCGACCCTTAGCCGGGCGCTGCGCCGATATGAAGGAGACCGATGTTCAGACGACGATTCGTCCTCCCCCTGATCCTCCCCATCGTCCTGCTTGGCGCTCTCGCCCCCACCGCGAGCGCCGTCACCACCACCGACTTCGAGTACCGGATCCTCGGCTGGATCAACAAGGCCCGAGCGGACCGCGACCTGAAGCCACTCCGAGCCGACCTGCGGGTCTGGGACCTGGCCGGTGATCGCTCGGCGATCATGGCCTCGAAGAACGTCCTCAGCCACTCCATCGCCGGCAACGTCGGCACCTCGCTGACATCGCGTGGGATCAAGTGGTACCGCTGGGGTGACGCGATCGCCTATACGTACAAGTCGAACGGGACGTACGCAACGTCGGACCTGTTCGCCCTGTGGAAGGGCAGCTCCGCCCATTGGGCCCTGCTCATGAGCCCCAAGTACAACTACATCGGCATCGGCATCACCTATCGGTCCAGCACCGGCAAGACGTTCGGGGACGTGGTCATGATCGATGGCCCGGACCGCTCGCCACCGGGCGCTGCGATGGTCAGCGTGTCCCGCGACGACAACGATGTGACGTGGACCTGGCGCGGCTGGGACGTCGTCCTCCAGACTCGGACATCTGGGGTCGCGAACTACGTGGTCCAATACCGGGTCGACTCGGGCTCCTTTTCGACGATCGCGTCCGCCACGGTCGCGACCAGACGAATCTCGCTCGATCGGGTGAGGGGTCACTCCTACGGCCTCCGCGTGGCGGCGCGCGATGGCGCCGGCAACCTTGGCGCCTGGTCGTCCGAGATGCGCATCTGGGTGCCCTGAGACCTGGCGTGCGACGTCATCCGTTCGCGGCAGTCAATCTGATCAGCGATCCCATCCACGGCTACGTGGAGCTGACCAAGCGACTGCGGCCGGACGAGGCGCGGGCGGCCGGGCTGCCGGAAGAGGACCTTGCCGAAGAGGATCTCCTCGATACCGCGTGGCTCCAGCGCCTCCGCCGCATCAGCCAGCTGCAAAGTGCTCGGTGGGTCTTCCCGACCGCCGAGCACTCACGGTTCACGCACGGCCTGGGGGTCATGCACGAGGCCGGGCTGTGGGGCCGCTCGCTGTATCCCAGCCTGCGCACGGCCCTCACGCAGGCCGCCGAACCCATCCCGTCCGAAGCCCTCGTCACAGAGACCCTGCGCATGGCGGGCCTGCTGCATGACGTGGGACATGGCCCGTTCGCCCACTTCTTCGACGATCACGTGCTGTCCGGATTCGACGCCCCGGAGGACGTCCGGCGAGCCGGCAAGACCCTGTCCCACGAGGACCTGTCACAACGGATCATCGAGGATGAACTGGGTCCGCTCCTGCGCGGCCTCCGCCGGGCGCCGGGCGCCGTCGCCGAACGCGACGGGTTCGCCGAGGGCGAGACGATCGATCCTGCCTGGGTGTCCTTCCTCATCTCGAAGCCGGCCCTGTCGGACCCGACGATGCCACGCTGGGTCCGCTGGCTGCAGCCCCTGCTGTCGGGCGTGTTCACGGTGGATAACCTGGACTACGTCCGGCGCGATGCATACCTGACCGGCGTGACCGTGGGACCCGTGGACGCCGAGCGCCTGCGTCGGTACGCCTTCATCTCGGACCGGGGCCTGACCCTGTTCGAGCCTGGTCTGCCCGCGCTCGAGATGTTCCTGACGGCCCGCAGATTTATGTACCAGCAGGTCTACTTCCACCGGACCGTGCGCGCGATCGATCTCGACCTCGCGGAGGTCTTCGGCCCGTCCGTGCGGGCGATCTTCGGCGCCGAGTCGCCGGCGGATCGCCTGTCCGCGTACGCCGACCTCGACGAGTACGCCCTGCTCCATCAGGCAGCCCGCTGGGCCCGCGGCGAGGATGTGCTGCGGACAGACGACGTGGCGGCCACGCCAGGGGACGGACGCGTGTCGTCCACGGTCGCGGCGGC